>CAYNUV010000524.1:0-2532 GCA_964400245.1 uncultured Ignavibacteriaceae bacterium | reverse complement strand
TTTCTGGAATCAATTTTAATATTCATAGTAAAGGACATTTAATCAGGGCTGCACAGGAGGGAATTGCTTTTTCATTCAGATATGGATTTGATATAATGAAAAGTATTGGAATGGAATTCAATGTGATCAAGGCAGGCAATTCCAATTTATTCCAGAGTAAAGTTTTCAGAGAAGCTTTTGTAAATACCTGTAATATTAATCTTGAAATTTATAATACAGATGGATCACAAGGTGCAGCAAGAGGTGCCGGAATTGGTGTTGGTTATTATTCTTCCGATAAAGATGCATTTAAAGGTTTGAACGTTATTGAAAAATTATCACCGGATAGTTTGAGGGTTAAAAATTATAATTCTGTTTATCATATTTGGAAAGACAACCTCGAAAGAATTATTTAATTAATCTTTATAATCCGTTAAACTTATTAGCTAAAGTATGATTAAAAACCGTTAAAACGGTTAATTACCTAAATTTGTTTTATTATCACCGGGATTAATCCCAGTGTTAATAAATAAGAGATCAATATTTATAACCGTTTCAACGGTTTATCCAACTGGCGATCAACTTGAGTTATTAAATAAAACCTTCTCTAAAGCTTTTTCTGGCCTATCATTTTACCTTCTTAATTGCTAATTTCATGAAGCTTGTAACCAAAATATTCCCGATGTATGACCTAATCAATAATATTGAATGAAGGAGTAAACAATGTCAATTAAAATCTTTTTAAGACTGTTTTTAATAAGTTTTTTTATTCTTCCTTTTTCAATACTTCATGCTCAAAAAGGACTATATGAATTTGAAACTGCCTATATAGAAAAAACCACAACTACGACCAGTTCAGGTGTTGATATTACTACAACTGAAAAAATATATATAACAGAACATGGTAAAAAGTCGGCAAGTTATAAAACAGAAAAGAGAAATATTAAAATGCTGAATAAAGTTGAAGAAAGCAGTTCGGTTCACATTTTAGATGGAGATTGGATTATTACTTATGATCCGAAAACCAAAGAAGGTACAAAGATGAAAAATGTTTTATCAGATAAATTTAAAAATATGTCTGAGAAAGATGCTGAGAAAATGGTTAAGGGAATGAAAGATGCTCTGAAAACAGAAACAAAAGATCTTGGAACAGAAACTGTCGCGGGGAAGAAATGCAATGTCACCCAGGCTGTTTCCAATATTGCGGGAATGAAAACCATTGCGAAAACCTGGATTTATAAAAACTTCTTAGTGAAATCCGATAGTGAAGGGATGGGAAACAAAGTAAAGGAGGAAGTAAATGTATTTAAAGAAGGAGAGAAGATAGACAAAAACAAATTGACAGTTCCTAAAGATGTTAAAATAAAAGAAGTGAAATTTTAATCCGGAGAAAAATAATCTTATACAAAAAAATATTTTCATTTGAAAAGTTTTATTCCTTAAATTTTCACTATTAATTAAAATCTTTTTTATGATCTCATCTCACTGAAAGGATTAACTCACCTATGAAAAACAGATCCTCATTCCCAAAAGTTTTCTGGATAGCAAATGGAATAGAAGTCCTTGAGAGATTTGCTTACTACGGAATTTACATGGGCTTTGGTATTTATCTCCAACAGCTCGGATATTCAAAAGGAGATCTCGGTATTGTCCAAAGTATATTTTTAGCTTTCTCTTATCTCATTCCTTTATTCTCAGGAACCTTTGCTGATAGGTTTGGTTTTAAGAAGGTTTTAATAATTGCTTACCTGGCATACTTACCTTCAATCCTTTTGTTAATAGTAACCAAATCATTTTCCGGAATTGCTTTAACAATGTTATGCATTGGGTTTGCAGCAGGTATTTTCAAACCACTTATCTCTGCTACAGTAAGAGCAACTACTGATTCAACCAATAAATCACTTGGTTTTGGAATATTTTATTGGATGGTAAATATAGGAGCTTCATTCGGTCCCATTGTGATGGGAAAACTTCGGGGTTCATCATGGGATAATGTGTTTTATACTGCAGCAGCAGCAGTGGGATTGATGTTTCTTATAACGATCTTTTTTTATAAAGAACCTCCACGGGAAATTGAAGGAGTTACTTTAAAGAAAAAATTTAAAGATATGCGTGAGGCACTTTCAGATATTAAGTTCCTTGTTTTTATCATTTTACTTGGTGTTTTTTTCTGGTTGCCTTTCTGGGCTTTCTTTAATGTTCTTGCTGTTTATATAAATGACTATATGAATACAGCAGCACTTTATCAAAGTGTTAAATCTATTTTCCCCGAATGGTTACTAGGATTCATTTCAAACTCTGATGGTGGGATCTGGAAGATTAATGCAGAAGCAATTTCACATACCGGCTATATCATTTGCATTTTCCAGATTTTTATTTCATGGTTTTTTGAAAAACGTCCTGCCATTCTTTCTTTCTTATTAGGGCTTCTTATTGCCTCCCTTGGATTTGTAGTACTGGGGCTTTCAGTAACATCCTCAAACAATTTGGTTTTCCTTGGTATATTTCTTTTTGCTGTTGGTGAGATGATTTCATCACCCAGGATACAAGAGT
>CAYNUV010000523.1:0-2548 GCA_964400245.1 uncultured Ignavibacteriaceae bacterium | reverse complement strand
GTTTATTCCTGCAAGTCCATAATTGTAATTACCAAGAATTATTACTGCAAGAACAACCTGCAAACCTGTAATAAAAACTGTTATGCTTTTAACAAGTGTTGTTCTTGCCTTGGGAAGAGTAAGAACTATTATCATTCCTATTACAGGAAGGAAGGTTATTAATGATAGTATTGGAAAACTGCTATACATATTTAACTCGTCTTTTTCAAATCTTAAAATGGTTTAAATAGGTATAAAAGAATTACTAATGAAAAAATTACAAGCACAATATAAGTCTGGACTTTTCCAGTCTGAACTTTTCTGAACATAAGCCCGATGAATCCGCTGAAGTAAGCCATAAAATTTACAAAGCCGTCAACAACTACATTATCAAATCTTCCGCTGAAGCGTGAGAATGCTTTTGTAATTGATGCTGAGCCGTTTACAATTCCATCAACTACTTTATTATCAAACCATGCAAGTATTCTGCTCAATACAATTGTTCCTCCAATAAATGTAGCCTGGTAAATTTCATCGAAGTACCATTTGTTGTAGGATAGATTATAAAGAGGTTTGAACTTCGCAGCAAGCTTATCAACATCAACTTTTTTGTATTGATAGATAAAGAATGCAAGTCCAATTCCTGATAAGGCAACGATTAATGAAATAATCATTGCAGGAACATGAGCACTGTGCATTGCTTCCGTATAGGCTTCAGAAAATACTACCTCGTGAATTCCCGAATTTTCGGATTTTCGAATTTCCGAATTCGATAATTCGTGAATCCGTAAATCCGATAAATCCGATAAATCTGATTGCATAAAATCATAGCGGGCATTTTCAGGGACAGAAATTTCAGGAGTCTTTACCCAGCTTGATAAAAATGCACCTGCATCAGGATTAAGCGGATTAGGTGTAAACCAGATGAAAAATGATAATGCAGCAAGCACAACAAGCGGAACAACCATCAGCTTTGGTGATTCGTGTGCATGTTCAAATTTATGCTGATCAACTGGTTTTGAATGAAAAGTTAATATGATTAATCTGAACATATAAAAAGCTGTTAACATCGCAACAAGAAAACCAACAATGGGAAATAGCCAATGTCCTGTTAAAGAAGCGTAAGCAGTTGCACCTGCAAGTATTCCATCTTTACTTAAGAAACCTGATGTTAATGGAATTCCTGAAAGAGCAAGGGATGCAATTACGAATGTATAATAAGTGTAAGGAAGTTTTTTACGGAGCCCTCCCATCTTAGTAATATCCTGTTCATGATGCATTGCGTGAATTACAGAACCTGAACCAAGAAATAAACAAGCTTTGAAAAATGCATGAGTTATAAGATGCAGGAAAGCAAAAGTATAAGCACCAACACCAAGAGCCATAATCATATAACCAAGCTGGCTTATTGTTGAGTAAGCTAAAACTTTTTTAATATCATTCTGAGTTAATGCAATTGTTGCAGGAATAAAAGCAGATAACATTCCGATGAGTGCGATAATAAAAAGTGCATCTCCGGTTAACATTGTAAAGATACGTGCAACGAGGAAAACACCTGCTGCAACCATTGTAGCTGCATGTATTAAAGCACTGACGGGAGTTGGACCTTCCATCGCATCGGGAAGCCAAACGTGAAGAGGGAACTGAGCTGATTTTCCAACAGCACCACAGAAGATTAAAAGCCCTGCAATTGTTAATCCTGTTTCCGTTCCAAACGGTAGAACACCATTTGAGATCTGTGAAAAGATAGTATCAAATGAAAAAGTGTCATAAGTTAAAAAGAGAATTAGAATCCCAAGGAACATTCCAACATCGCCAACTCGGTTAACAAGAAATGCTTTTTTGCCGGCATCTGAAGCTGATTTTTTCTCGTACCAGAAACCGATTAACAGGTAAGAAGAAATACCAACGAGTTCCCAGAAAATATACATCATCAAGAAGTTATGTGTGAAAACAATACCTGTCATCGAAAAAGTGAAAAGTCCGAGATAAGCAAAGTACCTGCTGAAACGGATATCACCTTTCATATAAGCAACGGAATAAATATGAACAAGCAGACTGATAAGTATTACTGTAAAAATCATTATTACTGCAAGATTATCCAGAAGCATTCCGAGTTTGATTGAAGTGGAACCAAAAGTAATCCAGGTGAATTCGGAAACGATATTTTTATCAACAAAATAATTAAGCTTTACAAAAGCAAGAATGCATGAAAGAATAAAAGCTATAGCAACAGTAAGTATCTCAAACAAATAAATAAATTTAAATTTCTTACCGAAGAAGATTGCAATTGTAAATCCAAGTAATGGTAAGAAAAGAATAATTATTGCTAGTTTTATTAAAGATGATTCTGTCATTTTATTATTTCAAATTTCAAATTTCAAATCTCAAATTTCAATCTAATCTCAATAAATATTTGAGATTTGCGATTTGACTTTTGAGATTTCATTATTCTTTCATCCGATTTATTTCATCAACATTAACAGTTGCAAAAGTTTTATAAATATTTAGTACGATAGCCAAAGCAATTGCTGCTTCTGCAGCGGCAAGGATAATTACAAATAAAGCC
>CAYNUV010000522.1:0-2560 GCA_964400245.1 uncultured Ignavibacteriaceae bacterium | reverse complement strand
AAAGGTTATGGAAAAAATTAAATTAAGTAAAGTATTCAACATTGATGCTGAGGAATTATATAATGCATGGATGAATAGTAAAAAACACTCTGATTTTACAGGCGGAAAAGCTGTTATAATTTCAAAAGCCGGTGGAAAATTTACAGCGTGGGATGGATATATTTCCGGGAAAACTTTAGAGCTTAAACCTTATAAGAAAATAGTACAATCGTGGAGAACAACTGAATTCCCCGATAATGTACCTGATTCAAAACTTGAAATACTTTTTGATAAACTTAAAACAGAACAAGAATAACTTTTATTCACAGTAATATTCCAGATGGATAGGGAAAAAACTATGAAAAAGGATGGATTGAGTTTTATTTTGAACCAATGAAACTGTACTTCTCAAAAAAGTAGTTTATAAATTCCCATCTGAAATTTTATTCACTTATAAAACTTTTAAAACATACTGATTGTCTAAGATTCGAAAAAAAATATATTGTCTTCTATCAATCTCTTTAGTTTTTTATTCTTTTACTTCATTTGCACAGGATATTGCATCTGAAAATCATTGGGATAAAAATCTTGAAGGAAAGATTATCAGGAATATTTATATAAGAACATTGAATGTTGCAGAATCCTTTGATGAAAAAGAGAATCATACCGATTCGAGCTGGTTTAAGAATCTTACTAACTCTTTACATTACAAAACAAGAGATTGGGTTATAAGAGAAAGATTAATTTTTAACCAGGGAGATAAACTAAATTTCAAAGATCTTTATGAAAGCGAAAGATTACTTAGAAGCACAAATCTTTTTGTCGAAGTAAAAATCAACATATTCCCTGTAACCGCATCAGCAGAGCAAGTTGATGTGGAGATAATTACAAAAGACAGATGGACTATTACTTTACTTTCCAAATACAGTCCAAATAATAAATCAGGATATCTTGGATTAAAAGATAATAACTTCATCGGGCTTGGGCATACATCTGACATTGTTGTTACTTACAATAATGATCCTGCAATTGGCTTGGGTGGAAGGTTCAGATACACAGCACCAAACATAAAAGGTTCTTATATTGATGCTGGTTTGAAGTTAGAAGCAAATAAAAAATTCACAATTAAAAGTTTAAATGTTTCAAGGCCATTCATTACTTACAAAACAGAATGGATAGGAGGCGTTGAGCTAAGAGGAGAACGAAATACTTTTGATATACTTGATACTAATGATGCAATTATATCCAAATCATTAAGTAAAAGTACACAGGACTTATGGATCGGAAAATCATTTCCAATTAATATTAACAATGAATTATTTATTAATAACTCAAATCTTCTAACTTCAATAAGAGTATTTAGTTTGAATCATTCAGAGAGACCGCTGCCTCCTGCTGAGTTAAGAATTTTTGAAAACAGCACAATGCTGCTTTTTGGTGCCGGCATTATATCAAGAAACTTCTACAGGGATAAATTCGTCAAAGACTTTGGTGTTACTGAGGATATACCTTACGGCTCATTAATTAGTTTTGCAACCGGACCGGAAAAAAGAGAACTAAGCAACAGGTGGTATTTCGGCTTTGAAGGTATTTATTCAAACTGGTTTGATGATTACGGTTACTTTTCTGGAAGAATAGGTTTTGGAACTTTCAAAGGAAAAGATAGCTGGGAACGAAATACTTTTAATCTTAATTTTCTTTATCACACCTATTTATACAGGTGGAAGATTTGGACATATCGTCTCTTTTTTAATTATGATTTGCTGGTTGGTTATAACAGACTATCCGGAGAAAAAATTTATCTTAATTCAAGTACCGGACTTCGTGGTATAAATGAAATTCTTCTTGAAGGAACAAAAAGAATGGTTGTAAATTCTGAAGCAAGAATATTCAGTCCGTATCAATTTCTCGGTTTTATTTTAGGCGGTATAGCTTTAGTTGATCTTGGATTTGTTGATGACGTAAACAGAAATATTTTCAGCAGCAGGTTTTACCAGGCTTATGGTGCCGGTTTCAGAATCAAGAATGAATCAATAATCAACGCTGCATTTGAACTTGTTTTTGTTTTTAATCCTTATAATCCGCAAAATAAAGGAGCAGCATTTTCAGTTTTATTCTCGACCAATTTTTCAATAGGCATAAGAGATATCGGGTATTCAAAACCATTTGTAGAACCATTTTAATCTCTCAGAGATTATACCCTTAGACAGATTATCAATCTGTGCTTCTTTAGATATCTCATTTGTTGTGAGGTTAAATATTTCTTTATCTTTGAGCAAGGAAATGAAACTAACAACAATAAAAATTTTATTAATATTTTTATCGGGCTTAATATTTTCAATTAATTCCTTTGCGCAGGATACGACAACAAGTCTTGCATATAAGAGTACGAGACCAAACAAAAAACCACTACCATTTTATCAGCCCGATTTAGCATACAGGATCTGGCATCAATTTAATTTAATACGTGAAGCAAATGCCGGAGATGCTTTTGCCCAGCATGAGCTTGGCTTAAGATATTTAATGGGAGATGGAGTTTACGCCGACACAACTGCAGGCGCGATGTGGATTAACAAAGCTG
>CAYNUV010000521.1:0-2563 GCA_964400245.1 uncultured Ignavibacteriaceae bacterium | reverse complement strand
AGTTGCATCAACTGAAGGGATTGTTGGTTTTATTGTTTGTAAAAAGCTTATGATAAATCTCCCTCCCCGCCATGGTAAGACAAGAGGGCTGATAGATTTCTGCCAGTGGATCCTTGGAAAGAACCAGGAAGAAAGGATTATCGTCTGCTCATATAACGATGACACAGCTGGGGACTTTTCAAAATTTACCCGGGATGGGATACAGGAGGAAAGAGTTAGTCAAAGCGGATATATATTTTCTGACTTCTTTCCTGTAGTAAAAATAAAATATGGTTCCCAGAGTTATTTCAAATGGGCGCTTGAAGGTCAATTCTTCAACTATCTCGGTGCCGGTATTGGAGGAAGTATAACCGGAAAGGGAGGCAGCATACAGATTATTGACGATCCGATTAAGAACGCAGAAGAAGCTTTTAATGAAGTGAGACTTCAAACAATCTGGACCTGGTACACAGGAACATTTCTTTCACGTGGAGATGCCGAGGGAGGGGAGCCGCTTGAGATTATTGATATGACACGTTGGGCTAATGGTGACTTATGCGGAATAATCCTTGATTCAGATGAAACTCCTGAATGGTATTTATTCAAGCTGGAAGTTTATGACAAAGAAACAGATGAAATGCTTTGTGAAAAAGTATTAAGTAAACACAGATACTTAGCACTTAAAAAGAAAATGGTTCAGGAAATCTTCCTGGCAAATTACCACAACGAAACGATTGACCAGAAGGGTAGGTTGTATAAATCATTTAAGACTTATACTGATAAGCCTCCGCATTTTGAACAGATAAAAAATTATACGGATACTGCTGACGAAGGGGACGATTACCTTTGCTCAATAAATTATGGAGTGTACCAGGGCGAAGGATATCTTCTTGATGTTTACTACACCAAGGATGGGATGGAAATTACCGAACCACAAACAGCGAAATTCCTTTACGATTCAAAAGTTAATGTGGCTGACATTGAATCAAATAATGGCGGAAGGGGTTTTGCGAGAGCTGTTCAAAGATTATTATGGGAGACTTATAAAACAAGATCGACAGTAATTTACTGGTTCCATCAATCAGAAAATAAAATGGCAAGAATAATTTCTCAATCTGCTTTTGTACAGGAACATATTTACTTCCCGGTTAACTGGAAGGACCGCTGGCCTGAGTTTTACAAATCAATGACAACCTTTCTGAAGGAAGGAAAGAAACAGCATGATGATAGCTGCGATGCAATAACGGGGGTTGCTGAAAACTGTAAACCAAGATTAATTAAATCGGGTTCTAATATTTTTTAAAGGAGAATAAACTATGAATTCAGATGAAATTGTAAAAATGATTGAAGCCCAGGGAGATCAGATTACAAGTAAAATAATTCTGGACTGCATTAAGGCACACCAGCCACAGGCAGTTAAGATGGAAAGATTTTACAACCGGTATAAGGGAGACGTTCCGATTACACACAGAAAGAATCCTGATAAAGCTGGCATCTCTCTTAACAACAAAATCAACAACGATTATGAAGGGATCATTGTTGATGAGATTGTTGGTTACATCTGGGGACACTCGATAAATGCAACTTACAATGATGAAGAAACCATTAAAAAGAAATTGGAAGCTGAACTTGAACGGTTTGAAACTTTGAACAATATGGATTCAATCGATGAAGAATCCGGGGAGTACAGCTGTGTTTGTGGATATGCAGCAAGGCTCTGTTACTTTGATAAAGAAGGTCAGTTGAGAGTTATGAATATTAAACCGTGGCAGGCATATTTTATTTATAACAACAGCACAGATGAACTTGACTATGCAATGATTTATTATCCATGGGAAATTGTTGATGTTAAAACCGGCAAGGTTACAAAAACCACTAAGGTGGAGTGGTATGACAGAGATGAAATAAGCTACTGGATTAAACAGGGTGGAAGATTTATTAAAGAGGATCTTGAGGATCCCGGGTATAAAAACCCGCAGCCTCATAATTTTGATTTTGTTCCGGTAATAAAAATTAAAGGGAATAACCTGGAGCAGAGTGATTTTGAAAAAGTAGAATCGCTGATTGATTCCTATAATGAATTAATTTCCGATGCACAAAATGAAGTGCAGGAATTTGTTCATGCATATCTAAAAGCAACCGGTGCCGAAATTTCAGAGGAAGAAAGAATTGCTGCCAGAGCTTCGAGAGTATTTAATCTTCCCGACAAAGAAGCCGATATTGATTTCATAACTAAAAATATTAACGATACATTTTTTCAGAATCAGAAAAAGACTTTGAACGACAATATCTTTAAGGGCAGCAAAACTGTTGATATGAATGATGAAAAATTTAACTCAGGTGGCGCTGAAAGCGGTGAAGCAAGAAAATGGAAATTGCTTGCACTTGAATTCAAGGCAATTAAAAAGGAGAGAAAATTTACTGAAGCCTTAAGAGAACAATACAAGATTATTTTCTCTGCCTGGAATAAAAAAGAAATGCAAGCGGATTACCTGAAGCTTAACTTCCAATTTGTGAGGTCTTTACCGATTGATTTTATGTATTATGCAAAGATTGCTCTTGACCTTAAAGGCACAATTGCTCT
>CAYNUV010000520.1:0-2569 GCA_964400245.1 uncultured Ignavibacteriaceae bacterium | reverse complement strand
AATTAAAAATATTCTCTCCAAAATTTTAACAGAAAAAGGATTTGAAGTAATTGATGTAGGAACTTTTGATGAGAAGTCGTGCGACTATCCCGATTTTGCTTTAGCAGTTGCCGAAAAAGTTCAAAGTATGAGTGTTGATTTTGGAGTTATTGTAGATGCAACAGGAATCCCTTCTGCTATAACTGCAAATAAGCTAAGAGGAATAAGAGCTGCTACGTGTTACAACGAATTCTCAACAAGAAGTGCAAGAGAACATAATAACGCTAATATACTTGTCCTTGGTGCAAAAGCTTTAGGAGAAGAAACTATAAAATCAATTCTTGATGTCTGGCTAAACATAAACTTTGGCGGCGGAAGACATCAAAAAAGATTAGATAAGATTAGGGAAATTGAGAATAAGAGAAATTAAAAGATTAAAAGATTAATTTTTCAAATCTTTTAGTCTTTCAATTTTTTAACTATCCTTAAAGTTTTTCGCCCTTAAGGTATTTATCTATCGCAGCTGCAGCTTTTCTTCCGGGCATCAATTGCAAGTATAACGGTTGCACCGCAAATATACCTTCTCGGATGTTTTCATTATTGCTTCATTAACAACTATATTTCTCCATTTATTATATAGCGTTTGGGGATATCCATTCGCTAATACCAGACATTTCAATTCTTAACATATAGCTCTGATACAATACTCCGGCTATTAATTCCATAACCTCGAATAATGTGTTTTTCTTGTAAGTGGAACTTTTCCCCTAATACAAAACGGATCATCTCAATCTCCTCATATTTTTTATTCACATTTGAATTAAGCCACATCCTTTTATAACCATTTACAATATTCCCAAGATTTTTCTGAGTTAATGGATATGGATATATCTCTTCAGGTAAGAATTTGTTAGTAGTACTTTTAAATTCCAGCATCTTATAATAATTGAATGGGGCGCAGTCATATGTTAGATAGATACAATCACCTGGCTGCTGCACCGGGGATAAATGTCTTATCAGGATTTTCCATTCATTTATATTATTTCCCCTGTTTGTAAAATATCTGTTTAGGCCAAGTGATGATAAACATAATATTAATATTAATATTAATGACAATGGAAAAATTCCGGGTAGGGGCAAATCTCATTTGATGTAATTTTACTAATCCATGACTCGCGAGCAAGATGAACGAAGGTAAGCACATTAACAAATACCGTTCGACAAAGATTGGTTTGATAAAAGAAACGAGACACACTGTTACAATCGGGAATGCAAGCCAGAGCATCAGAAATTTATAATACCATTTCCATCTTTTTGAATTTTCTGAATCTGAAACTTTATCAGGAAAAAACAATACAGCAATTAAGATTAAAATAAAATAACAATAATGTACTGCCGAAGCTTCCACTAAACTGGTATAAAAAATTTAATAATTTCTCTGCTGTTGGTTCAACAATCCAGGTTGGTCCTCCTTTACTATGGAGACGCATTATTATAATAAGAGGCATGATAAGTAAAAATAAAAATCCTGTTACTTTGAGAAAAATCGTGGAAGTAATTTGCATTATCATTTTACGATTAAGAGATATTAGTTGTGTGAAAAGAACAAAGACTGCAAAAGTATGAGCGTATACAGCTAATACACTCGAAATCACATAGAATATCCAGAACTTAGTTTCTCGCGGAGACTCAACGGCACGAACAAAGAAATAGTTCGAAAGAATCACAAACAGAATAAGAAGACTATAGCTCCGGGCTTCCTGAGAATATTGCACATGAAAAGAATGTAATGCGAGCAATACTGCACTTACAAGACCTGCCTTCTTTCCAACTAGTTTGCTTCCCAAAAAATATATTGCCGGTATTGAGGCTACGCCAAAAATTACAGACAAGCTTCGTATAGCAAACTCATTCTCTCCAAAATTTAACCATGAGTGCAAAAGAAAATAGTAAATAACCAACTAGAATGTGACTTAAGAAATACTTCAAATAAATCACCCCAACTTAGTCGCGCGTCGCTCCCAGCTCATAGTCTCATCAAACCAAAATGTTCCTTTCTCCAGCAAATAAAATCGAACTAGGGCAGCAATGATACAAATGATTATAAGAAGAAGGAGTGCTTTTCTATTAGAAATTTCAGAAGAATTTTTAAAATGGTTTGCGATTGTTTCCTCACTTTTCCGAAATACAGCTTTAATTCAATTGATAATAAGAAGAAGATTTTATCTTTATAAATATTAATTTTTATTTTGAAACATTCAATGATTCTTTGGAAATAATTATTAAATCTCTGATAACTTTATTAAAGGAATGTTCATATGCTGTTTTCTTATTACAATTGTAAGTAAATCTTTCTGTTCCTGACGCCTAGAATAGAAGTAAAAATCTTAACAATTCTTCATTCCCCATTTTTTCTTATTTATACTATTCTTATTAATTTTATAAACTAGTTTATAGCCAGGATGTTAGAAGGTAGTTTATCTTAAAAAAAATAAACCGTTTGCTATATATTTATTTCTCATTCATAAACTTCACTTCTTAACATAAAGCTCTGATACAATAGTTGTATTCCCGGTATTAATTCCATAAC
>CAYNUV010000519.1:0-2579 GCA_964400245.1 uncultured Ignavibacteriaceae bacterium | reverse complement strand
TGCATGTTCTGCACCGCCAACATACATATCAATTGGAGTCCATTTATCAGCAAGCTTTTTATCAAAAGGTGCGTTATTAATATTTGGATTTAAATACCTGAAATAATACCACGATGAATCCACAAAAGTATCCATTGTATCGGCATCTCTTCTTGCATCAGCACCACACTTTGGGCATTTTACATTTATAAATTTTTTATTCGATTCGAGAGGAGACTCTCCCAATGGTCTGAATTCAACTTCATAAGGAAGTTTAACCGGAAGATCTTTTTCCTCAACAGGAACTTCACCACATTTAGGACAATGAATAATAGGGATTGGTGTTCCCCAATATCGCTGGCGTGAAATCAACCAATCACGAAGCCTGTAATTAATTTTACTTTTCCCTATCTCTTTTTCTTCAAGCCAATTAATTATTTTTTTCTTTGCGACATCAACAAAAAGTCCATCAAGAAAATCACTGTTTATTGCAGGGCCATCTCCTAAATAGGCTTTACCATTAAAATCTTCCGGAGGTTGTACAGTTCTGACTATTGGCAAGTTAAATTTTTCTGCAAATTTCCAATCACGTTCATCCTGTCCGGGGACAGCCATAATTGCACCAGTTCCATAAGTAGTTAAAACATAATCTGCAATCCATATTGGATTTTTTTTATTGTTTACAGGATTGATTGTATAAGCTCCTGTAAAAACACCTGTCTTCTCTTTTACAGTTGAAGTTCTATCAATCTCAGACATTGATTTGATAGAATCTTTATATTGATTTATTGCAGGTTTGAATTCATCAGTTGTAATTACATCAACTAAAGAATGTTCAGGTGCAAGCACCATATAAGTTGCACCAAAAAGTGTATCAGGCCTTGTTGTAAAAACTTTTATCTCTTCATTACTACCATCAACTTTAAATACTACCTCTGCACCAACACTTTTTCCAATCCAGTTTCTTTGCATCAACTTGGTTTTTTCCGGCCAATTTATTTTATCTAAATTGAAAAGAAGTTCTTCGGCATAATCAGTTATTTTAAAAAACCATTGAGTAAGATTTTTCTGAATTACAAGAGTGCCGCACCTTTCACAGGTACCATCAGATTGTACCTGCTCATTTGCTAGCACAGTCTGATCTTTTGGACACCAATTAACAGGCGCGTTTTTCCTGTAAGCCAATTCCTTTTTATAAAGCTGAAGAAAGAGCCATTGATTCCATTTGTAATATTCAGGTGCACATGTCATCAATTCAGCATCCCAATCATACATACATCCCATATTCTTTAATTGGATTTTTATTTCATTTATGTTCTGAATTGTTGAATCATAAGGATGGATACCGGTTTTTATTGCATAATTTTCTGCAGGCAAACCGAAAGCATCATAGCCAATCGGCTCAAAAACATTAAAGCCTTTTAACTTTTTATATCTTGCCCAACTATCATTTGGCCCATAGTTATACCAGTGCCCAATATGAAGTCTTGCACCGGAAGGATAAATAAACATAACAAGGGAATAAAGTTTTTTATCTGCTTTAGATAAATCAGTTTTATAGACTTCTTTTTCTTCCCAGAATTTTCGCCATTTAGGTTCTATTTCAGCAAAAGGATATCGCATAGCAAGCATTGATTATTGTAAATAGATGCTAAATTTACCCAAATTGAAAAGCAATTCAAATTGAGTTAAAGTGATACTTTTTAAATTACTTTTATAATTCTCTCTATTTTTTTTACTTTAACAGGCAATAAAATTATTGTTGTTATGCTCATCAGAATTTCACAAATTATTTCTGTTGTAACAGTCATTCAGCTTCTGCTTTTTTCAGTTTTTCTTTTTTCTGTAAAAAGAAAAAGATTAAGTCATTATATTCTAATTACCTTCCTGATTGTAAATGCTCTTTTCATAATAAATTTTCTTATTCCTACACTTCAGCAATTTTTTAATATCAGTCTTATCCATTTTAGTTTTATTGGATTCTCATTTGGTTTTATCTTTGGACCATTATTATTCTTATTTACTAAATCACTGGTATTTAAGGATTTCAGATTTAATAATAAGGATATGTTTCATCTCATCCCTTTCATTGTCTATTCTGTAATTATGATTTTTACTTTTCATATTCATAGTGTAGCAGTAAAAACCGAGTTACTGAAAAATCATAATGTACTTCCATCAATAGCCCGGAATATAATAATCCCTTTTTTCCATTTGCAGATTCTTTGTTATATGGCTGCTTCAGTCAGGTTGATTAATGTTTACAAAAAAGAATTAAAAAATGTTCATTCAACAATTGAGACTATAAATCTGTCTTGGCTGAAATTAATCCTTTATGCATTCATTTTTATGTGGATTATAGATATTTCTCAATTCATTCTTGAGCGTTTGATAGAAATGCCGGGAATCTTATCAAGTATAATGACTTTTGTTTCTCTTACAATAAATTTTGTATTTGCTCTTATTTTAGTTTTAAAAGCATTAAAACATCCGGAGCTCTTTTTTGAAATTGAACAGAAACAGGAGAAAATTAAATATGAAAAATCACAACTCACTAAAGAAGAAAGTGAAGTTTATCTTAAAAAACTATTGGCTTTTAT
>CAYNUV010000518.1:0-2587 GCA_964400245.1 uncultured Ignavibacteriaceae bacterium | reverse complement strand
AAAGATTCACTCCGCATAGCGAAACAGCAAGTAATTAAGGTTTATTCATGTGAGGCTTACCTTAAAAGTGAGCCCCACTTTTTATTATTAGACAACAATAAAAATTTTATATTCTATTGGCACCAGCAAAAAAAAATAATTCTTCAGTTAAGAATCCTGTAAGAAAAACACGCCGGAAACCTGATAATATTCTAACGAAAGAAAAATTCACTGTTGAAAAGCTTTGGGAAAGTGAAGAGAGTTTACGTGTTCTGATGAACTCCAATCCTGAAGCGGTTTTTATTCTTGATACTGAAGGAAATTTTATTGCTGCAAATGAAAAGACTGGCCAAAGATTTGGCAAACCTGTTGAAGAATTAATTAGAACAAATGTTTTTTCTTATCTTACACCTGAACTTGCAAAGAACCGGAAAGAAAAAGTTGACGAAGTAATCCGCACCGGTAAACCCGTACGGTTTGATGATTCACGAAATAACCGTTATTACGATAATTATCTGCATCCCATTTTTGATTCTGAGGGAAAAGTTATAAGAATATCGGTTTGGGTAATTGAATTTACAGAAAGTAAGCTTGCTGTTGATGCTCTTAAGGCGAGCGAAGAAAAATTCAGAGAACTTGCAGAAAATATTCAGGATATTTTCTGGATAAGGAAGGATAATGAAGTGCTTTATGTAAGCCCGGCTTATAAAAATATTTGCGGAAAGAGCTGCCGGAGTCTTTATGAAGATCCCGATTCATTTTTAAAAGCAATCCATCCAGATGATATTGGGCATGTAATTAATAGCCTGAGTTCTGATCAGTATAGGAAAGATGGTTTATTTAATGAAGAGTTCAGGATTATTCGTCCTGATGGAAATATTAAATGGATCTGTTCAAAGACTTTTCCTGTAATAAAAGATGGAGAAATAATAAGAACTGTAGGCATAGCAGAAGATATTTCCTTGAGAAAGGAATATGAAGAAAAAATTGAGAATGCTCTTACTAAAGAAAAAGAATTGAATGATCTGAAATCAAGATTTGTTTCAATGGTATCTCATGAATTCAGAACTCCTCTTGGGCTTATACTGTCATCAACAGAACTTTTGCAAAATTATGGATTTAAATGGGATGTTAGCAAAAGGAATGAGCAGTTTAAAAAAATTAAAAAAGCTATTGATAATCTGACGAGCCTGATGAAAGATATTTTAACCTTAAGTGAAGAAGAATTTACAAACATAAAAATTAGTCCTGCTGAGATTGATATTGTATCCTTCATAAACGAACTTATTGAAGAGATAAAAAGTATCTCATCTGAATATCCTTCAATTCACTTTGAACATCCTGATTCATTTAAAGTATTTGCTGATAAAAAATTACTTCGCCAAATATTAATGAACCTGACTTCTAATGCAGTTAAATTCACTCCGGCAACAAACAATGTATTTATAAAGTTAACATTAAATAAAAATAAATTTGAAACAAAAATTAAAGATGAAGGAATGGGAATACCCCCGGAAGATCTTACAAATATTTTTGAGCCTTTTATAAGAGCTAAAAATGTTGGGGAGATAAAAGGCAGCGGCTTAGGCCTCTCAATAGTTAAACGTGCTGTTGAGCTTCAGAATGGAGAAATAAAAATTGCAAGTAAATTAAATGAAGGATCAGTTTTTACGGTTATACTTCCTGTTAAATGATGAGTCATTCCGAACTTGTTTCGGAATCTTCTAAAATCGGAAGGCAACAAATCCTTAAAGATGCTGAAACAAGTTCAGCATGACAATAAAATACTATGGAAAAAATATTAATAATAGAAGATGATAAAGCTTATATAGAGAATATTAAAATACTTCTTGAGGAAGAAGGTTTTAATGTTACTTCTGCTGTAAATGGTTTTGATGGAATTGAGCTGGCAAAAAATGAAAATCCTGATTTGATCATCTGTGATATTATGCTTCCCGATATTGATGGACATACAATTCTAAAAGAACTAAGAAAAAGAGAAAAGACAAAGCTGATTCCATTTATTTTCCTGACAGCAAAAGCAGCGATGAGTGATCTTCGTGCAGGAATGAATCTCGGTGCAGATGATTATCTTACAAAACCCTTCCGGGCGGATGAACTTCTTACTGCTGTAAGGACAAGATTAGACAAAGCAAAAATAATTATTAATGCTGCAAAAAAATTTGATGATTCCCTTGCCGACAAAACAAGACTCGAACCTGATGATTATATTTTTCTTCCTTCAAAAAATAATTACGAAACCCTGCCGGTAAATAATGTTGTATGCATTTCTTCCGAAGGCGTTTATACAAACGTTTATAGCAAAGATGGGAAAAAGATTCTGGTAAGAAAATTACTTAAAGAATGGGAAGAGACTTTACCCGAAAAGATTTTTCTTCGTATTCACAAATCATTTTTAATAAATCTTAAGTACATTAAGAAAATTGAAAAATGGTTTAATGGAGCGCTTAAGGTTTACTTAGATAATTATAATGAGCCGCTTATTGTAAGCCGCAGATATGCAGCAAAACTAAAGAAGAGTGTTTAGTTAATTGACGATACTGCCTTCCCCATTTTCCATCTTCCATCTTCCATCTTCCATTACTGT
>CAYNUV010000517.1:0-2592 GCA_964400245.1 uncultured Ignavibacteriaceae bacterium | reverse complement strand
GGCAAGCTTACTAAAGGCGAATGTTCGCGTTTAGCTGCTGTTATTCCATCACCTTTAAAACATAAACCAAATACAAATTCTACTTATGTTTTAAGAAGATCATCAATAATTCGTGGAAGGATGAGTGATGTTATTTTATTTCCGAAGAAAAAAATATGAAAAGAAGAGAGCTGCTTGAGTTAATTACAGAAGGGGAAAATCTTCACTGCGAATTTAAAAGAAAATTCTCTTCGCCCGAAAAGATTGCCAAAGAGATGATAGCTTTTGCAAACACAAAAGGAGGATATATTCTTTTTGGAGTTGATGATGATAAGCAGATTTTCGGAGTAGAAAGTGAAAAAGCTGAAGCAGAATTAATTAAAGATGCGGCAAAAACTTTCTGCGAGCCGCCTGTTGATTATCAATTGAGTTACATTGATGTCAAAGGAAAAGAAATTGTAATCGCTGAAGTTCCTGAATCAGAAAACAAACCTCATCGCTTGCAGGATTATTTAAAGAACTTTGATATTAATAAAGCTGTTGTAATGATTAGAGTGAATGATAAAAGCTTACAGGCAAGCAAAGAGATGGTAAGAATTATGAAAGCCGCTGCCGATAATCTTACTTTGAAAAAATATTCAGTCGGTCCAAATGAAAAAAGAGTTTTTGATTACCTGAATGATAAAGAAACAATTTCTGTTAAACAGTTAAGCGGGCTTGTCAATATTTCAGAAAGAAGAGCATCTAGAACTTTGGTTAAGCTTGTAAGAGCAAAACTTCTTGCAATTCATACAAAAGATAATGGGGACGAGTTTTTTACTGCGATTGGCTAAGAAATAATTTCCGTAGTTTTACTACACTAAGTCAAAAATTTTTCTCAACTCAAAAATCATTACGCCATAAGCTACTGCAACATTAAGCGATTGCTTAATTCCATACTGCGGAATTTCAATCGAGAAATCACAAAGATCAATCAGTTCCTGTGAAACTCCTGTAATTTCATTTCCTACAATAACGCAAAGTGGGAAATCTTTTTTTGTTACCTGATGATATGGAATACTTTTATCTGTCATTTCAAGGGCACAAATTTTAATTCCTTCATTCTTCAGTTTTAAAATTACCTCTTTAGGATCTTTTAAATATTCCCATTCAACACTTTCGGTTGAGCCAAGAGCTGTTTTAAGAATTTCTTTTCTGCCTGTTGATAAAGCAGGATTTGGCGGATAAGGAGTGTAACCGCACAAATAAAGCTTTTCAATCATAACTCCGTCTGATGTGCGGAAGATCGAACCAACATTGTAATTGCTTCTTATGCTGTTAAGAACAACATACACAGGAAGTTTTTTTACTTTATGAAGTGTTTCAAGTGTATTTCTGTTTTTGGAAATTTCATCGTGGGTGAGTTTTTTCATAAAACTTTCGTAGAACAGATTACTAATCTGTTTTACGGTTTATTTCTTTCATTAGGGGTAAAGCTAACTGCCCGCACGCAGCTGCAATATCATCTCCCTGAGTAAATCTTACGTTTACGGTTATATTTTTATTTCTCAGTTCTTCAGCAAAAGTTTCAATCCTTGACCCTGGACTTGGCTTAAGTTCAGCTGAAAATCCTTCCGGGTTCATATGTTCAAGAGAGTTGAAAGGAATGATATTTACCTTTGATGGGATTTCGCTGCATAATTTCTTCAGAGCAGCTATATCTTCATCAGTGTCATTAATATCTTTTAACATAACATATTCAAAACTGATTCTCGTTCCGGTAACCCGTGCGTAATATTTTACCGCATCAATATTTTGTTTCAAAGAATATTTTTTATTTATAGGCATTATCAAAGTTCTGATATCATCAAAACAGGAATGCAAAGATAAAGCGATCTTAACCTTTAAACCGGTATCTGCAAGATCAATAATTCTTGGAGCTATCCCCGCTGTGGAAACAGTTATTTTTTTCAGACTAATCCCTTTTGTTAATTCATCTGCAAATATCATCAAAGATTTTACAGTTGCATCAAAATTAAGAAGCGGCTCTCCCATTCCCATATAAACTAAGTTAGTAATTTTATCTTTACCATAATCTCTTGCAGCAAGTAAATACTGATCAAAAATTTCCCCCGGTGTGAGATTTTTTTTGTAACCCATTAATCCCGTTGCACAAAATTTACAATCAAGAGGGCAGCCCACTTGTGTTGATATGCAAAGTGTTGTTCTTCTTTCTTCCGGAATGATTACCGACTCAATCTTATTTCCTTCCGAAGTTTCGTATATAAATTTTTTTGTTCCACTTGAAGGAGAAATTACTGAATCAACATAATTTAATGTTTTAAGTTCACAATTATCTGCAAGTTCCTGCCTGATCTCTTTCGGAAGATTATTCATCAAAAAGAAATCATCAATCAACCGGTTATACATCCAGTGAAAAATCTGTGCGCCTCTGAAAGATTTGTGTCCTGAAGAATGAAAATAATCCTTAAGTTCCTTCAGCGTTAATCCTTTGAGCAGTGTTTTCTTTTGTACCGCAGGTTTTTCCTCTGATACTAAATTTTCCTCTTCCATGCTGCAAATATAAAAAAAATGGCAAGTGCAGAAAACGAATCATTCAATTATTAATTCCAT
>CAYNUV010000516.1:0-2593 GCA_964400245.1 uncultured Ignavibacteriaceae bacterium | reverse complement strand
GTACAGAAGCAGCAAACCATTTCCCCGATTTGATTTTTTGATTAGGTATAAATTCAGTAGAATAAGACGATTCTGCTAATTTAAATTTCCAATTCTTATTTAATTCTTTTCGCTTAAACACATTCCTGACATTCATAAATCTATAAAGTTTTTAATAATTAAGGTGTTTCAAAATCTATTTAATAGAACTATCTCCTTTCGAAAAAAGATTAATCTGTATTTTCAAATTCCTTTAACGCTATAGGATTTAAAGATATTTTTAACAGAGACATTAATCCCTCTATAGTAGATTCTGCGCCGGAATTTTTATTGACTAAATTTTCATTTTCAATTCCGTCATAAAAAATTCCGTTATGCTGATTATACATAACACTGTTTGCAGGATTTCGACCGATAAACCATTGTGCGAACTTACCTGCTTTGATTGCGTATGTTGAATCCAATGTTAGATCGTATGCTTCAAGCAAAGCAAAGATCATCGGGCTGATGCTGTAAGCTATTTGTGAAAATTTATTAGACTCAACAACTTCATATTTGCCATTATTGTTTTGAACTTTGAAGTAACTAAGAAAATCAATTTCAATTAATCGTCCATAAAAATTATTCAGTTCCAATAATGCACTCGTTTTAATTTCTTCTTCTTTTAAAACCTTGTAGGCTTTTAATAAAGCATAAGCCTGTGAATTACCCCAGCCATGCCATGTATTCTGCCAGCTTAGGAAAGCACCATCAAACTCAAATTCTTTATTTCGAAGCTGCATCATCAGTATTCCATCAACCAATGACCTAAGGTAATTTTTAATTTCTTCATCGCCGGATATTTTATAATAATCGGAGAGACATAAAACCAAAAGAGCTGACTGATCGGATGCATAATTACCGGGAAGCCAATCCGGAAATTCGATTCCATCAATTAAAATTTTTCCTTTCTCTTTTGGAATGAATTCTTTAATTGCTGCAATAGTTTTTTCAATACTAGTTTTTACTGCGATAGTTCTTTCAGAATTTGAATCACCGAAATAATTATAATATTCCATCAAAGCCCAAAGGGCGCGCCACGACCACCAATTTGGTTCCGCTACACTTGTTCTAAAAGTTTTATTGATCGAACCATCTTCCCAGATAAAATTATAGAAGAAACCATTCTCTGCCTGTATGTAAAGAACAAACTCAATAAGCTTTTGGAACTTATCGAGACTTGAACTATCGTTGTATGCTTTAAAATATTCTAAATAAAAAAATGCGGCACGTGCAGCATCATCTATACAAGCATAGCCTTCATCATCGTCACCAACATAGGCATAATCTGGAGCATTACTATAGATATGAATTATTGCTATTTCTTTACCATCTACATTAATTTCCTCATATAAATAATCGAGATGAGATTTATTAACAGTGAATGTGGTTTGAGCAAATGATATTTCGCCGTAAAGAGAAACGAAAATCGAGATTAAAATCCAGGTAATATTAAAATTGTATTTTTTCAATTTTTATTTTGAACTATTTGCATAATGATAAAAGATATTCAACATTTGTTTCTGCCAGGCAGGTATTCATATCAGCACCAGAGTAATAAATCTTTACGTCTCCGTTATCTTCTACAATCCAGCCATTTGAAAAGATAACATTATTTACATCACCAACACGTTCATAATCTTGATCCGGAGAAAGTATTGGTTCTATACTTTTTCCTTTCACTATCCAGGGTTTTTCAAGATCAAGTAAAACGACTCCGAGTTTGTAAATAGAACCTGTTCCAAATGATCTCACACCATGATAAAGCATAAGCCAGCCCTCATTGGTTTTAACCGGAGTGCTTGAAGACCCGATTTTATCAGTCTCCCACGTGCCCCTTTCCGGTTCAAGAAGTACTTTATAACCACCCCAATGAATCAGATCGGGACTATGACTTATCCAGATATCTCTTCTGTTTTCTGCTGATGGGCGATCAACTTTCCAGTAATAGCCATTAATTTTTTCGGGAAAGATTGCACAATCTTTATTTGAAGGTTCAGAAATGGGTCCGTGAATTTTGAAGTTTTTAAAATCTTCTGTCTCAGCCAAAATTACCAGCGGTTGATATTTGGAATACCCGGTGTATGTTAAGAAATATTTATTTTCAATCTGAGTAATTCGTGCATCTTCGATTCCCCATTTAGCATAATCATAAAAATCTATATGATCCTCGGGAGTAAGAGTTAGTTTTTCGAATACTTTAAAATTAAATCCATCTTTGCTTACTGCAATTACCAGTGAAGATCTGCCAACTGGCATTTCAACTCTGCATAGAAGCAAATAGTCTCCATTGAATTTTACAGCTCCCGGATTAAAAATGCTGTTAACTTTAAAAGGTACGTCTTCTTTTGTTAGAATAGGATTTTTACTGTATCTGCATATTTTCAATTAAGTTACCTTTTAAAGTTTATGATTAGATTCAGTTAATTTTTGTAGTAATTCGCTAAGTTTCACTTTTGCAATGCTGCTTGCATAATCAGACATAGCATAAGGAATTATAAGTTCATCTCCATGTATTATACTCCCGCAGCTATAAACAACATTGGGTACATAACCTTCTCTTTCATTTTCATTA
>CAYNUV010000515.1:0-2601 GCA_964400245.1 uncultured Ignavibacteriaceae bacterium | reverse complement strand
CAAAAATTTTAGTTGTTGATGATGAACCCGATCTGGAGGTTCTAATCCTGCAAAAGTTCAGGGGAAAGATAAAAGCCGGGGAATATGAATTCCTTTTTGCAAGAGACGGTGCCGATGCTTTAAATGTAATTAGTAATAACGATTCTATTAATCTTGTCCTGACAGATATTAATATGCCGGTTATGGACGGACTTACTCTTCTTTCAAAAATTAACGAGCTAAATAATAAATTATTGAGGTCGGTTATTGTTTCTGCTTACGGCGATATGGAAAACATCAGAACAGCTATGAACAGGGGAGCTTATGATTTTATTACAAAGCCAATAGATTTAAAAGATCTTGAAATAACTATTGAAAAATCATTAAAAGAAATTGAAGAATATAAACTTTTTCTTTCTGCACATAATAAATTAATTGCTCTTCAGCAGGAACTGGATATTGCTACAGTAATTCAAACATCTATACTGCCAAAAATTTTTCCTGAGAGAAAAGAATTTGACATATATGCCAAAATGCTTCCCGCAAAAGAAGTCGGCGGCGATCTTTATGATTTCTTTCTTATTGATAAATACAGATTAGGAGTTGTAATAGGTGATGTATCGGGGAAGGGAATTGCTGCAGCTTTGCTTATGGCTGTTTGTAAAACATTGTTAAAGGCAACTGCATACAAAGGAATGCCTGCAGAAAACATTTTATCGGAAGTTAATAATATTCTTGTTGATGACAGTCCATCAAATATGTTTGTTACGGTGTTTTATGGAGTGCTTGATACTCGAAGCGGTGCCTTTGAATATTCAAATGGAGGACACAATCCTCCTTATTTAATTTCCTCTGACGGTAAAGCTAAACAGCTTGATAATATCGGTGGTCTTTTGCTGGGAGCGATGAAGGATGCTGAGTATGAATCCAGTGTAATTATGATTCAACCGGGAGAAAGTCTTTTTTTCTATACTGATGGAATAACAGAAGCATTTAATAAAAATGAAGAAGAATTTCAGGAAACCCGCCTTGAAGAAATTCTGGATAATAAAAATATTTTAAGCGCAAAAGATCTTGTACAACAGGTTTTTGAAAATGTTCAGACTTTTGCAGAAGGTATTGAGCAATCAGACGATATAACATGTCTGGCTTTAAAATATTTGAAGCGATAAATAACAGGAATTTGATTAATCAAATTCCTACATGGAAATTCAATTCATAAAATCTTTTGGATATGTCTTAACATTCATTCCAAACTTTAGCTGCTCTTCCATTCTGCAAGACCAAACAAGTTTTCCATTCCACACTGTAATATCAGGGCAGCCATCGCACATATTCTGTACACCATCTTCAAGAAAATCCACTGGTTGTATTATCATAATGGATTGATAATATAATTTTCTAAAAATGTTAAACGGATTTTTTAAATAATTTTTGAGAGTTTTTTTTATCTTCTTATCAAAAGAGCTAAGCAGAAGCATTGACCTGCCTTTGTGAGCATCTTTAGGTTTTGAATAAGCAAGATATCTATTATTAAAAAGATGATAGAAGGTTTGCAGAATTTCCATTCCTTTGCTGCCAACATAACCATATATTTTATTCTTTCTGCCTAGTCTTCCTGTTAACAACCACTTGAATGAATCAGGCTTCTCAGATCCGTTCAAGTATGCGCAAGGATCGAAATCCGGATAATCCTGCCTGAGTAATTCAACAATTTCCTCTGCTTTAATATCAGTTCTTTCAGTGGATTCTTCATTGTAAACAAGCTGCCCCATATCAATCTTTTTAGGACCTAGATAGAAATCAACTTTACCATTATTAACAGCCCTGTAAAGAATAAAGACCATAACATGCACAATGTCTATATGTTCCTGTGCCCACTTAACCATACCCGGAATGTATTGCATTGTGTCTTCATAAACCGTTGAATTGAAGGAGCAGGAGATACCGCCTTCATTAGCAAGCATCTCAGCATAGTGAAGTCTTAGGTCATTCATCTCAAGTTCATTTTTATCTCTCCATCCCGGACGTCCTTGTTTACTGTCTATGTGGAATGTAAAACCAAATACACCTGCTTTCTTTAATTCGTGAAGAAGTTCTTTAGTGAGAACCAAACCATTTGTATTAATAATCGGTTTAATATTTCTTTTCTTTACAGATTTTACAATTTCAACTATATCAGGATGAGTTAAAGGATCGCCTCCTGCAATCGAGACTCCATCACAAGTTCTTAAACGCGTAAAGATGTCAAGTTCTTCATTAATTACATCCAGAGATTTATGGCTGTTTTTTTCATTCTTACGGTAACAGCCATCACAGGAAAGATTACATGCTGCTGTTGGTTCAAGCCAGGAGATTGAGTTATCAGTTAAATTCCATGGAAGACGATAGTAATCGAGATGATTGAGATGTAGCATACTCGCCTTTGATTTTGATTAATAAATACGGGGAATTTCTCCCCTGAAAAATTTGATTGTTAAAATAAATCATTCATAATTCTTTAACAATTTTATTTGATAGTTGGAAATAATTAGAATCATTGAATATTAAATCATCATAATATCAAAAACCTGGCAAAGACAACCATTAAACTAATTGATTAGCAACACAATGTCACTCAAT
>CAYNUV010000514.1:0-2604 GCA_964400245.1 uncultured Ignavibacteriaceae bacterium | reverse complement strand
AATTCTTTATAATAAATCAAATCGTGATAAATATTAATTATTTGTGCTAGTGGATTAATCAATGCTATGATTCGAAAATCAGAAGGAATAAAATCAAGAGGATAAAATATTGGTGTTAAAAAGAAAAATATATTTCCCAAAATAATAATAAGTTTTGGTATATCTTTATAATAAACAGAAATACACGCAACTATCATAGAAATACCAACCGTTAATAAAATCTGCAAAAAAAGAATAACCGGAACAAAAGTTAAGTAATATGAAACGGGTGGATAAAATATGAATATTACAATGGTGAATATAAATAGTGAAATTATAAAATCAACAAGTCCAACTGCAACATTTGTTAAAACAATTATTTCATTTGGGAATGCGATTTTAGTTATCAATTCTTTACTTTGAAGAATGGACTCACTCGAATTTACTATCGCATTAAATGTAAAATTCCATGCAAGGTAACCTGGGATTAAAAAGAGTGGATAATTTTCCAACCCCATTTTGATTATTAAAGAAAAAACTACCCAATAGGTTAAAATGTAAAGAACGGGATTTAATAAAGTCCAGATAAATCCCAATATTGAACCGACGTGTCTTAGCTTGAGGTAAGTCCAAAAAAGTTCTGAGGCTAATTCTCTATACTTCCATAAATTACTTAGCTGATCTTTAAAAGTGTTGAGCATAATTTAATTTTTTTCCGGGCTTGATTATGTGATAAACATAATTTTACAAAGCGATTAAAAATATCCAATATTTATGCCATCAAAAAATGAAATAATTAGATTATTGCCCCTTAACACTTCTTCATTCTGAGTTAACTTAAAAATGAGTGATTCATTTTATAACACAAATCCATTGGTTCAATAATTGCTTATAGTAAGAGATTAGAATGTGTTGTCACATCAAAAAATATATTATAAATATTAAAAGATGAATTAAATTCACTAATTGATGAATTATGTTCGCATAATCTCGTTGATGAACATTAATCAACTTTTAGTAGAGTAAATAGAGTGGAAATGAGAGCTTTATAGAATAGGATTATTCATTGTAGGATAGGATTATTAATACTAATTTAATACGTGGTTATGAATTAATTCTATACTAATAATTACTTTTTAAATCAAAGCTTTTAAGGATTTTCTAATGCAAATTCCCTTTCTGGATCTTAAAGTACAGTACCAATCAATTAAAAATGAAATCAACGCAGCTATACAAAATGTTTTAGATAATACATCATTTATACTTGGGAAAGCAGTTAGTGATTTTGAAAATGAATTTGCCAAAGCTCATAGTGTGAAATACTGTTTTGGAGTAAGTTCTGGTACGGATGGAAATCATTTGGCTTCATGGGCATTGGATATAAAAGCGGGTGATGAAATTATTGTGCCAGCAAATACTTTTATTGCAACAGCCTGGGGTGCTACTTTATGTGGCGCAAAACCTGTTTTTGTTGATTGCGATCCTTTAAGTTATAATCTTGATCCAAATAAGTTGAATGGTGCAATAACTCCTAAAACTAAAGCTGTAGTTGCTGTTCATTTATATGGGCAGCCAGCCGATTTAGATGCAATTCGGTCTATCACTAAAAATAAGAATCTTTTTTTAATTGAGGATTGTGCCCAGGCTCATTTGGCGGAGTATAAAAATAAAAGAGTCGGTGGTTTATCGGATACAGCTTGTTTTAGTTTTTATCCTGGTAAGAACCTGGGCGCTTATGGAGAAGGAGGGGCTGTCACTACCAATAATGATGAAGTCGCTAATAAAGTTAAAATGTTCAGAGATCATGGTGCTTTACAGAAATATCATCATGAATCTTTAGGCCATAATTATAGAATGGATGGAATTCAAGGTGCTGTTTTAGGAGTGAAATTAAAATATCTTGATAAATGGACTGAGGAAAGAAGAAGAGTTGCGGCAAAATATCGTGAATTGTTAGGAAATTTTGAGCAGATTATTATTCCTAAAGAAATGGATTATGCTAAACATGTTTATCATCTGTATGTAATACTGGTAAAGGGTAGGTCAGAAAAGAGAGATGAGTTAATGAAATTTTTAAATGAAAATGGTGTTTTCACCGGGTTACATTATCCAATACCATTGCATTTACAGAAGTGTTTCTCAGAATTAGGATATAAGAAAGGCGACTTCCCCGTTTCAGAAAAGTTAGCAGAAAATGGTTTGTCGTTACCGATGTATCCTGAATTAAATGATAGCCAGATTGAATATGTTGCTGATAAGATAAAATCATTTTTTTAAAAAGATTTAAGAGTGTCAAGGGAGAGACCATTGTTTTATAAAACCGAAGAGTAATTGAGTCCTCTTGAATGCAATTTTAATTTTAGGTTCTATATTTTCTTGTTAACACGTCCAAATAAAAAATTATTTTGAGCAAAGATAATAAAGCAATGGATTTTTGTCTCAATTTATCAAAAAAAAAAATGTTTACATCTCATTTTGGTACTTTAATAAATAGAATTGTTAGGATAGAATGGTATTTTATTATTTTTTTCATGGCATAGTTTTAGTCAAACTTCAAGAGCAAAATATCCTGGATGTTACACTAAAATTACAAAAGGGATTTTGTTTTGGTTTTAACCAGATTGT
>CAYNUV010000513.1:0-2641 GCA_964400245.1 uncultured Ignavibacteriaceae bacterium | reverse complement strand
CATCATTTACAAGATTCAACAGGTAGCTTATTCTGGTTTCACCATTATCAGGTAATCCTACGATCGTTAATATATCTTTATATAAAGTGATAAAATCTTCAGAGGTAATTACTCTTTTCCCAATAACCGCAAGAGTATCACTCTTTGAATTATCTGTACAGAATGAAGTATTAATCGAACACCCGGCTATTAAAAAAATCAGCAGGAATGCTTTGCTTAAAGCAGAATTTCGGATTTTGTAAAATAAGTTCATTCTAAATAGTCTTAATTATTATTCTCTTAAAACGATCATTTATTCACTACTTTCGGGAATCAAAATGATTGAATAATCGTAACTCACAGGATATGTTCTGTACTTTGGTAAAGTTGGAACCGGAGTATCGCCAACTCCTGTTATTCTGTAATCAATGTTCAGCGTAAGCATTTCATCTTCTTTTAATTGGAAAGAATAGACTGCTCTCTCCATATCCGAATATGGCGTTACAGAAAAGTTGAATGTTTCATCAGAAGTGATTGTATAATTTTTTTCATCTTTACCAATAAGTTTCAGCCATCTTACATCCGTTCTGTTTCCATAATTTTCAGGCTGAACATAAGGGACATAGAATGAATCAACACTCAATTCGTATATGCCGATTTTAGCTCCCGTTTTTCTATCGGGATAAGTTTCAAAAGATCCTCTGCCATACCATGAAACATTTCCAAACAACCTTGGAATTTTAAATTTCATTCCAACTCGCGGCAGCCACTCATAATTAAAGTAGCCAATGAAATCAACTTTCTGGTTTATCTTAACTGTACCATTAGCATAAATTGTATAATCAAATTGATTGTAAATGTAGTCTTCATTTTCCGGTAATCTGTAATACTGCTTCAGGCAGAAATTAACATGTCCAATTTCTTTGGTATGATGAAGATCAATTGAATCAAGTTCCAATCTGTTTAGACCCGTTGAATACCAATCTTCAGATTCTGCCTGACCCCAATCAACTCTTTCATTAGATATTGGTGCTCTCCAAACATTTAGCTCAGGCCCGTAAGCAATTACTTCAGAATCTTTAGAGATTATTAATTCGCCGGTCGTTTTATTAATTCTGAAATCAGTTTCCCCTGAATGAACTAACAATTCGTCAGCTGTTACTTCAAAGTTTATCTCAGAATCTTTTACTAAAAGATTTTGATCAAAAGAAGTAGTTGAAAGTATAAACTGTTCAAAAGTTATTTCATCACCTTTTAAAGCCCACGATTTTGGTTCGCGGATATTGGCAGTGAGTTCAAGAATATATTCTTCATTATTTGTTGAATGAGTTTCCTCAACAGGAGATTTTATTGTTACACTACTCAATGGTAGACAATCAACTTCAAAGGATCCGTTCTTAATTAATTTTCCATTGCTGTATAAGAACCAGTTGAAATCAACTTCAGTTAAATTTGTAAAACTATAACGATTTGTAACTATCACTTTATCATCCTTCAATTCAAACTTTACCGGAGATTGACTCTTCTTCATCTGAAAGAGTTCAGGTTGTGGAGTTCTGTTATAAAATATGACTCCGTTACAAACAAAAGAACTTGCACCATAGTAAACAAAATTTCCACCATCTTTTGTTTCATCAAATGGAAGATTTAGAAGAATATCTTTCCGATCATTTATTTTTCCCGAAATAACAAGCTCATCAATAGCACAATTAGAAATCCATCCTAAATGCTGATCTGTATTTCTTGAGATATCCCTGCCCACATTCACAGGGTAATGATTAAACCTCAGATTGTTATTATAATCTTTGCTGACTTTTAACTCATCATCAATAAACAATTTCATTTGTTTACCATCATACTCTCCTTTTACTTTATGCCAATTATCTTTCCAGTTTGACGGAACTGAAGTTGTAATACTATTTCTGTAACTATTAATGTAAAACGAAAGTGAATCAGCATATCTTTGAGTAACACCAAATTGATTTGAGCGTGTAACAATGGGATTCTCAATAAACCACTTATCGGGTTTAATCCAGAATTCAATTGAAATATCATTTGTCAGTTCATCAAAAACAGGATGGTTATATACTTCAATCCAATCATCAAGTCCGCTTAGCTTTATAGCTTTTCCTTTTTTCCCTTCGATGTAAGTTGGATTACCAATCACAGCAGAAATTATTTTGTACTTCGATTCATCCGGAGTTAGAATTAATTTTGTGTTCAATCCCTGGTCAACCCAATCCCAGATAAAACCACCTTGCAGCTTATCCATTGAGTAAATGAGATCCCATAATTCATCAAACTGTCCAAGACTATTTCCAATTGCATGTGCATATTCACCCATAACAACAGGCTTTTGAGTTGTTAATGCGATATGTTTTAATCTTGAAACTGTTGGATAACGTGGACCAATTATATCAACATAAGGAGCCTCGCCATCAGGTTCATTTGATTGGTGCATAATAAAACGAGAAGGGTCATTTGCTCGTGCATAATCCTGCATCTTGTAATGAATCTCAGCAAGCCCGCATTCATTTCCTGTACTCCACATAATAACCGAAGGATGATTTTTATCCCGTTGAATCATTCCAATAAACCTGTTCATGAAAGCATCGTGATAAAATTCGAGAGTTGGAAACCAATTTTCCCTGTAATGACATTC
>CAYNUV010000512.1:0-2649 GCA_964400245.1 uncultured Ignavibacteriaceae bacterium | reverse complement strand
AGATAGTCTGCATTTAATGCAAGTAGTTCTAATTCTAATTTATGTACTCGAATGAAAGAATTTAGAAAGGTTTGGGCTTGCTTTTTGGTTTTGGGGTCTGAAAGCTTGTTCCCTTGTGCTTGAAGTATCGATAGAGAAGATTCGGTTCTTTTTATTTTTTCTTTTAAATTTTGATTCATAACTACTGAATTAGTTATTGATAATTTAAGAATAATTTGTTAGAGAAGTATTAAAGTAACTCATCTTACTTAGTTTGATAATTAATAGCCCCGACATTTATGTCGGGGGTTGAAATAAATCCTAAGATGTCTTTAGTCAAAAGATTCTTTAATGGGCTGAAGCCCCAATTTTTGGGAGAGATAGCATTCCCCGACATAAATGTCGGGGCTATTAAAAAATAATATGCATTACACAACTTAGGTTAGATTAAATGGAAGAGTGGCTATTTTCTATATAGCAAAAAATGATTTGATCCGATTAAATAAAAAAATGCCGGATCAAGTCCGGCATGACAAAATGATCTTATTAAAAAGCAAAAAGATTTTATTTATTATTTAACAGCTTGTTATAAGTCTGATCACTATTAATAACATCTATAGCAGTTTGAAACTGGTCATCGTATTTTAATAACTCTTCAACCTTACCTTCAGAACCTGAATATCTTGACGCTAATTCTCCTTTAATTTCTCTAAGGATTTCTTCTTTAAAAACTCTGAGTTCAGTATTTACATTTTCTTCAAAGTGCTTTTTAGCATTTTCAAGATCAGTAATAACATCTTTATCCAATTTTTTATTCTTAGAATCTGCAATTAGTTTTTGAAGTTGCTTTTCAGACTCTGATTGAAAAGTATAATCATTTTCAGTAAGATATTTTTCAAATGCACTTAATAATTTATCTTCTTTAATAGAAATAAAATTTTCATTCTGATTTTTATAATAATAATTATCCGCAAATTTAAAGAAGAAACCTTTTGCTAAAAGATCTGTAGTGATTTCTCCCTGAATTTTATACTCAACTGTTGTATCAGGTGTTATTCCGCCAGCTCCGTAAACTGCTCTTTGATTATCGGTTGAGAAAGGAGTAGTAATAAGTGAATCAACATTTGTTATAATTTTATTATCCTTGGAATAATCTATTTCCTGGATGCACCGTCCGCTTGGAGTATAATATTTTGCAGTTGTTATTTTCAAAGAAGTATTAAAGTTCAAAGGAGTAATTGTTTGCACAAGCCCTTTGCCAAATGATTTCGTCCCAAGTATTACTCCTCTGTCATGATCCTGAATTGCACCAGCAACAATTTCAGAAGCTGAAGCCGAGCCTTCATTTATAAGCATAATAAGTTTGGCTTCACCCACCATAGGTTCCTGGATAGCAAAATATTCTTTCTTTGTTGATTCATCCCTGCCTTTTGTCGTAACAATAAGCTGGCCTTTATCAAGGAACTTATCAACTATATCAACAGCTACATCAAGCAATCCGCCGGGGTTTCCTCTTAAATCGAAAATAACAGATTTAATTTCTTTTTTTTCTTTAAGTTCTTTCAATGCTTTCCTTACTTCATCACCTGCAGAACGGCTGAAGTTGCTTAATTTCATGTAAACATTATTGCTGTTTTCAGGATAGAATCCATAGTAGGTTAAATTTTTAATTATAACTTCTTCTCTTATAAGATTAAAATTAAGTGTGTCTGTATCACCATTTCTTAAAATTTTTAATTCAACTTCGGTTCCCGGTTCACCTTTAACAAGATTAGAAATATCATCTACATTCCCAGGACCAATTTTCTCACCACCAGCTTCTATTAGAATATCACCTATTCTTATTCCCTGTTTTTGTGCAGAGTAACCATCGAGCACTTCAACAACGGTAACCTTATCTCCCCGCACACCAATTGAAATTCCAACACCGCCATATTTTCCGCTTGTTATAAGATCAATATCATCCTTTTTATTTTCATCAATAAAGATTGTATAAGGATCGAGAGAGCCAAGCATTCCTTCTATACCCGCCTGCATAAATTTTTCAGGATCAATTTCATCTACATAGTTAAGTGAAATCTCTTTATAAACAGTTCCGAAAAGATCGATGTTTTTTGAGATTTCAAAATAGACATCGTCTTTGCCCGGGAAAAATCCTGAGAATAAAAACAACACAACAAAGGCTAGCATTAGCCTGGTAATCTTAGCTGACTTCATTTAATCTCCTTTTATCTGATAAAATTATTTCGTTTACAATTTTAGAATGAATTTCTTCAATACTTTTTGTACCATCTAGTACTTTGAATCTTTTATCACTCTGTGAGAGTTTTAAATATCCTCCGCGTACTCTCTCATAAAAACCGGAATCGGAAATTTCAATTCTATCAAGATCGTTATTGTTCTTTTTTCTTTTTCTTTTATCAGCAACTTTTATAGGTATATCTATAATAAAAGTTAAATCCGGTATTGTTTCACCAATCGCAAGATTATTTATGTGATTTACTGTTGCAATGTCAATTCCTCTGCCAAATCCCTGGTATGCTGTAGTAGAATCATGAAAACGATCGGAAATTACATAGATTCCTTCTATCAGGTAAGGTCTAATTTTTTCTCTAACTAACTGTGCTCTGCTTGCAGAAAAGAGAAAAATTTCTGTTTCCATAAACATAT
>CAYNUV010000511.1:0-2651 GCA_964400245.1 uncultured Ignavibacteriaceae bacterium | reverse complement strand
TATTACGGACCTTTCAGAGATGCGGCAGAATCTGCTCCTACTTTTGGTAACAGAAGATCCCATCAAATGGATATTGCAAATGCTAATGAAGCTTTGCGTGAAGTTGAAGCCGATATAGAAGAGGGTGCTGATATTGTAATGGTAAAGCCTGCTGGTCCTTATCTCGATATAATCAGAAGAGTTAAAGATAAATTCGGAATGCCGACTGCTGCTTACCAGGTAAGCGGAGAATACGCAATGATAAAAGCTGCCGGACAAAATGGATGGATTGATGAAGAAAGAGTTATGATTGAATCTCTTACAGCAATTAAAAGAGCCGGTGCAGATATCTTCTTAACATACTTTGCAAAAGATGCTGCAAGATGGATTGATAAAAATAGAAAGTAATCTAAAGAGAAAAAAAAGTTGAACATACATGGTTTAAATATTGGTAGTTTGGTTTTCCATTCTGTTTCTTAATTTATCTCTTCAAAAATAAAACTTCTCATATTTCTGATCGGGTTAATATGTCTTTTATGCTGAGAATTGTTCTTGCCCTCCTTGTAATTTTTATAATAGAGTTTTACTTCAGAAAAAAAATTATAAGCGCTCTTGTTGCAAACTTTCCTAAAGTAAATCCTAAAATCTTAAAAAGAATTTTTAGAATATTTCTGCTTTTCATTAACATATACCCGGTCTTCCTCATTACTGCCTGGCTGCTATTACAAACAAGAGTAACTTTACCCGAAGGAATGTGGTTTCATTATCTTATCATTTATCCATTCTGGTTAAGTGTTTTTATAATAATTCAATCCTTTCTCATTTTATTCCCAATTGATATTATCAGGTGGATACTAATACCCTTCTATAAAAAGCATAAAGAAAAAGTTCTTTTATATCAGCATAAGGTTACGATTGTTGTAATCGGCTTTTTTATACTTTATGTCCCGGGAAGAATTATTTACGATTATTACTCAGTCTCAACAAGGATTAAAGAATTTAAGGTTGCAAATCTTCATCCTGATTTACAGGGATTAAAAATTACTTTCATTGCTGATACACAGGTGGACAGATATACGAACAGACCGCGAATTCAAAAATTTATTGAAAGCGTGAATGCTACCAATCCCGACCTTGTTTTAATCGCAGGTGATCTTATTACATCTACCCCGGATTATATTAACCTTGCTGCAGAAATGGTTGGGACTATTAAATCAAAGTACGGAGTTTATTCGTGCGTGGGCGATCATGATCATTGGTCTTACAGGGAGGATACGCAGAGGAGTGTAAGAGAAATAACAGAAGCTCTGGCAAAGCATAATGTAAAAATGATTGATAATGATAAGCTGGATTTGAAAATAGGCAATGCTGTTGTTAGAACAACGTTTGTAACAAATACTTATGTAAATAGGCTTGGAGAAGATAAGCTTGATACCCTGCTTAATCAAAATAATTACGATTTAAAAATTCTTCTCATTCACCAGCCCGGAGAATATTATATACAAAAAGCAAAAGAACATAATTATAATTTATTCCTCGCTGGTCATACACATGGCGGGCAGGTAACTTTTCTTTTCCCATTTATTAAAATTACTCCAACAATGTTTGAGACAAAATATATTCGCGGAGACTTTTATTTTGATAATATGCTTATGGTTGTTACCAGGGGACTTGGAATGTCGCTTGTTCCGTTCAGGTATAACTCAACTCCTGAAGTAACTGTAATTGTTTTGAGCAACAAATAATGGATAAAATGGAAATTGAGGTTACTACTCCTGCTTTGCTTTTCCCGCAATTACAACTTGATTTATGAAAGCCATTTAGATTATCTTATATTTAGGAATAAATGTTTAATTATGATTAATCTGACTCGTGCATCAACAGATCATATTGAAGCCATAACCGAAATTTATAACGAAGCTGTTCTTACAACTACTGCTACTTTTGATACCGAACCCGTTGATTTGGATGAACAGAGAATATGGTTCGCACAGCATAATGAAAAGTTCCCGATTTTTGTTGCAGAGAAATCCGGTAAAACAATTGGTTGGGCTTCACTAAGCAAATGGTCGGGCCGTTGTGCTTATTCGGATACTGCCGAGATATCTATTTATATAAAAGATGGATACCGTGGTAAGGGTATTGGAACAATGCTTATGAGTAAAGTTCTTGAAGAAGGAAGAAAGGCGGGTGTTCATACCGTACTTGCGAGAATTGCAGATGGAAGTGATGCGAGCATACATCTTCATAAATCTGCAGGATTTGAATATGTTGGCGTAATGAGAGAGGTTGGAAAAAAATTCGGAAAACTTTTAGATGTCCATTTGCTTCAATTAGTTTTTAAATAAAAAACATCTTAAATAACTTTATGAGTTCTTTACAAAATTTTCCGCAGAAAGCAATTAAGTTTCTATCGAAACTGAAAAGAAATAACAATAAAGATTGGTTTGAATCTCACCGGGATGAATTTGTAAGTTCTGTATTTGAGCCGGCGCAGGAATTTGTTATAGTGCTGGGAGAGTTGCTGCGAACTATTGTGCCGGATATTATTGCCATTCCCAAAACGGACAAATCTATTTTCAGGCTTCATCGTGATGTGAGGTTTAGTAAAGATAAATTACCTTATAAGACCAACCTTGGGCTTTACTTTTGGGAAGGCAGTAGAAAAAAGA
>CAYNUV010000510.1:0-2663 GCA_964400245.1 uncultured Ignavibacteriaceae bacterium | reverse complement strand
CAACTCGGAACCAAATTATATTTTTGAGCAATAATAGCCATCTCTTTTTCCATAGATTCGCCGGGTTTCACGCCGTTCTTTTGGGCCAATTCGACTATCTCTAAATACTGATCAATATTTAAAACATATATGCTTCTCATATTTTCCTCTTGTTTCTTTTCTACTATTTCAGCAAATAATTAGTGGCACTTTTTAAGATCTGGATATCATCATTTGCATATCCCAAAACACTATTGCACTTGTAACAGAGCAATCCTCTAATCCTTCCTGTTTTGTGATCATGATCTACTGCTAATTCAGAAATTCTATTTGTTCTCTTGTCAATCCTTATTTCTTTACATTGACAAATAGAACAAACATTATTTTGTTTTCTTAATAATTCATTGTATTCATCTAAACTTATTCCAAATTGTCTGACAAATCTTTGATTTCGATAAAACTCTCTATTTTTTGAATAATATTCTTTATTATTTTTCTTTAGTTTTTCTGCGTAATACGCTTTGCAACATTGTTTACAGTCATAATCAAGTCCATCCTTATGACCTTTATGTTTATAAAAATCACCTAGAGATTTTTCATTCTTACAAGTGCTACATATTTTTTTATTATCTTCATCCATTTTTACTTTTCACCGGGTATAGGGAAATAAAAGTGTGTCCAAAAATCTCTATTTGAAATGGAAGAATCGGCAAGTTATATAAGCATTTGCCGAAATGACAGTGAAAAATAAACCACGATGTTCGGATATTAATCACAAGTAATTTGCGTTTTAGTCGTAGATCAAACCATTTCATTAATCATGTTCCTCTGGTAATGGATCAATAAGACCAAATTCGAGGTTCGGATCTCTTTTAGCTGTAAGAAAAAGTAGATTCTTACCAAGTTGACGAGCTTCATCTTCGGTAAGATAAAAACCCGTGTGCATTTGGATGGAAATATCTGTACCTGCCATGAAGTTGAAAGCAACTCCATCACCTGACTTCTCAACTTCTAAAGCGTAATTTGTTCCGGCAATTAAATATTTTCCATCCATTAGATTGACCTCATATTTGTCGTTTTATGAATTGTTTGTTGTTTTCTTAACCTTTAATTTATATTTCGCATCAATGTGTTCCAAGAGTTGAGCCGGGTTATTAAAGAATCCACCGCCCGAAGCAATAACAGCTCCGGTGAAAGATAAAGGATAATCAGCTCTCGGCATTGTTTGAATAACATAAACAGGAATTCGCAAATAATAAGAAAGTCCAACTTCCTGATAAGTTCCGCATGGTTGATCTCCTTCTTCCATACGACAAATTAAGAAAGTTGAATTCTTTACATAATCAAAATCGCCCATGATGTGAACGAGTTTACCCTGATTAACATTTTCCATTGGTTCAAGATAAGTCTTACCATGCCAAACCAAATCATGATTCTCAGCGATTAAATCATTGTTACCGCCTTCAATCCAGCCCATCATTTTTTTATGGAATTGTTTAGGCTCCATATCCACTTTGTTCTGCTCTTCCCTCGTTGGATCAAAGATATAAATAGGATTACCGTTCTGATCTAAACGCATTTCAAGATCAACACGGAGTTTATCTCTCCAGCCTCTACCGCTGTCATTGGCCTTTGTTTTTTCCATCGGTCCAATTAAATAAGTCTTAATATATGAATTGATTACTTTGTTTTCCATATTAGATCACCTTGTCAATAATTCCTCTCTTCAAGCATTCATCTGCAAACAACCATAACTCACCAGTTCTCGCTTTGTGGTATTCACTCGCACTTAGTTTGGTATATTTCTTAAGATTTTCTTCTAAGACCGCATACCATTTTTCTAAGAAGTCAGCTCTGTCTCTTACTTTAAGAGAATAATCACCGCCAATACCACCCGACATATCATGAGCCATCCATACACCGTTCTTAACCATCCAACGTTCATGACCTGCAACGGAAATATGACCGCCCATAGAACATACTTCGGTATTAATAATTGTTATGATCTTTGATTTGCATCTTCGCATAACATTTATAAGTGCTAAACCAGCAGCACAACTGCCACCGGGGGAATTTAACCAGAAATATATTGGTGCTTTTTTATCCAGATCCAAAGCCATGATTTCTTTACTTACTCTAAGAGCTGAGGCATCCGTTACACCTTCATTAAGAAAGACCTGACGATTCTTTAACAGGATTTCATCAATTTTCAATGGAGCAGTTGTTTTCTTTTTCATATTAATTATTTTCCTTTTGGCATTGGAGATTGTTGTAATAAAAGATAGTGATAGCAAACTCGATCTCTTTGGGATTTAGTTAAGCCTGATTTCTTTTCATCAATCTTAGCCTTCTCTGCTATGATTTCTTCATTAGTCATTCGGTCCACTTCATCACGATAACTATTTGCCTTAACAGGTGAACGTCCGGTTGCTACCATCATTGCCATCTCCAAATACGATAATCGGTGATTCATTTTCATTTTTTATCTCCGTATGCTTTCCAGACTTGATCTTCCCCAAATTTGTTGGTTAAGATAAGCCTTAACGTTACCCGAACGATTTCTTTGTCAGCTTCCGCTAACTTCTCATATGTACTTAAATATAATGATAAAAGATCCAGTAGATCTGCTTCTTTAGTCCTTAATTTGTCTAACATGTTTGCTTCTTTCTGAATAATACGTTATT
>CAYNUV010000509.1:0-2669 GCA_964400245.1 uncultured Ignavibacteriaceae bacterium | reverse complement strand
CTCAGTTGGTAGAGCAGCTGATTTGTAATCAGCAGGTCGCGGGTTCGAGTCCCATAGCCAGCTCTTGAAAAATCCCAAAGTAATTAATCCGCTTTTATATGTTGAATGAAAAAGCAAAAATATTGATTGCAGAAGATGAAACTATCATAGCAATTGATATAAAAACAATTTTATTGAAATTGGGTTACACAGTTTTAGACCCTGTTTCAAGTGGTGAAAAAGTTATTGAAACACTTAAAAAGGAAAAATCCGATCTTATTCTTATGGATATTTCACTTTCAGGAGAGCTTGATGGAATTCAAACTGCAGAATTAGTCTCTCAGACTTTCAATGTTCCTATAGTATATTTAACTGCTTTAACTGATAGCGAAACTCTTGGACGCGCAAGAATTACAGAGCCATTCGGGTACCTGTTAAAACCTTTTGATGAGAGGAATCTTCATTCCACAATTGAAATGGCTTTATATAAACATAAAGTTGAATCTGAGTTAAAGAATAGAACAAAGGAACTTGAAAAAGAAAAGATTAAGACTGATGAACTTTTACATAATATTTTTCCTGCTGAAATTGTAAAAGAGTTAAAAAGTAAAGGTGCTGTTAATCCAAAGCATTATGATTCTGTTTCCATTTTGTTTACTGATTTTCATGATTTTACAAGTATTGCTTCCGGGCTTTCTGCCGATAAGTTGGTTTCAGAATTAAATAATATTTTTGTCAAGTTTGATTCAATCCTTACTAATCTTGGACTTGAAAAACTTAAAACTATTGGTGATTCTTATATGATTGCCGGTGGCTTACCGAATGAAACAAAAGATCATGCTGTTAAAATAACAAGAGCAGCTATAGAAATGCAGAAAATTGTAAAAGAAGAAAATCATAAAAGAAATTTGAACTGGAAAATGAGAGCAGGAATTCATACAGGACCGTGCGTTGCAGGAATTGTTGGTCTTAATAAATACACTTATGATGTTTGGGGAGATACAGTTAACATTGCCAGCCGGATGGAATCTTGCGGTGAACCCGGAAAAATTAATATATCCCGGGCAACTTATGAACTTATTAAAGATCATTTTGATTGTGAATACCGTGGTAGCATAGAAGCAAAAGGTAAAGGACAAATTGATATGTATTTTGTTAATGATTCAAAAAACAACGTTTAATCCTCAATTCAAATTTCTTATTATTCTATTTTGTATAGATGTGCAGCTTTATCTGCCGAACTTACAATTCCTTTTATCATCGCAGAACTAAATCCGCTATGTTCCATCTGGTTTAATCCTGTTATTGTGCAGCCTCTTGGTGTTGTTACTTTATCAACTTCTTTTTCAGGATGATTTTCCATACTTAACAACAATGCAGCAGCACCTTTAGCGGTTTGAGCTGCCATCAATAAAGCTTCCTCTGAATGGAAACCGATTTCGATTCCACCTTGTGATGCTGCACGAACAGCACGGAGAAAGAATGCAATTCCACAAGCGCATAATGCTGTTGCAGGAATCATCAGCTCCTCATCAATTACCAGAGTCTTTCCAACAGAATCAAAAATCTCTTTAGCAATATTTAAAGATGAATTATTTTTATCTGAAGCAGCAAGACAAGTCATTGATTCCTGGATTGCAATTGCAGTATTTGGCATTGCCCGTATTACTTCTATTTCTTTACCAATAACTTTTTTAATCGCTTTTATACTTGCACCGGAAACTATTGAGATTATTATATGCTTACCGGTTTTCAGATTTTTCTTTATTTCATTCAGCAGGTCATTTAATTGTTGCGGTTGAACAGCAATAATAATTATATCTGAATTTTTAACAGCTTCATTGTTATTGCTGGTTATCTTAAATCCTTTTTTACTGAAATCAGATATTGCTCCTGCATTTCTTCTTGTTATATAAATGTCTGAAGCTGAAAATCTCTTATCTTTAATCAAGCCTCTCGCAATTGAGAGCCCAATATTACCACCGCCGAGTACTGCAATTTTTCCGGATGTTTTCATTAATTAATTTTCCTCCCTGGAAATTTTTATTCTTAAAATAGCTTCATTTTCAATTTGGAAAAAATACTAAATAAAGTTCTAAATACCTTTTTATGGAAAGATAATATTTGATTTATCTTATTATATTTTGGTGAGTATGAATTTAACACTTGTACAAGATAATCCCGAATGGGAAAATAAGAATCGTAATAAAGAAAAAATTATTTCTCTTTTAGAATTAAAAAATATTAGTTGTGATTTGCTCATTTTCCCTGAAATGTCATTAACCGGGTTTTCCATGAATGCTGAAAAACTTTCTGAGGAAAGGGAAGGAGAAAGTTCCCAATTCTTTTCTGATATTGCTAAAAAATTTTCGACCAATATTCTTTCAGGGATAATTGAAAAAGATGGTAATAATTATTTCAATACGCTTCTTCATATAAATTCTTCTGGTGTTTTAATCAATTTCTACAGGAAGATCCACCCTTTCTCATATTCAGATGAAGATAAGTTTTATAATAGTGGACAAAAACCTGTTATAACCGAAATTGGGGACTGGAAAATCGGTTTATCAATTTGTTATGATCTAAGATTTCCTGAACTCTTTCGCTTTTATGCTAAAAAGAGAGTTGATCTGATTGTTAACATTGCAAACTGGCCGGTAACAAGAATTGAACATTGGCGGACTTTACCT
>CAYNUV010000508.1:0-2670 GCA_964400245.1 uncultured Ignavibacteriaceae bacterium | reverse complement strand
CTATTTGGATGGGAGAATCCGGAGAGAATACAAATGAATGGATAACCGAATTTAGAAAGACTCTGGATAAAAATGAAATTGGATGGTGCTTCTGGCCTTACAAAAAACTTGATGCAGAAAGCTGCCCGGTTTCAATTACCAAAACTGGAGAATATGATGCAATAATTGAATTTGCCAATGGTGAAAGAGTTAGTTATGAGGATTTAAGAAATAATCGCCCCGACATTGAGACCGTTAGAAAAGCTTTAAATGATTATTTAGAGAATTGTAAATTGAAGAACTGCAGAATAAATAATGATTACATTCAAGCTTTAGGTCTTGAGTAAATTTTAAAATTGTTAAAACAAATTGAGCTGTTATTATGAGAATAAAATATTTATTATCACTTGCTTTTAGTTTCTCTCTTCTCCTTTTTTTAGGAGGTGCGAATAATGATTTGCCCCCTTACAAAAATTCTTCTCTTCCTTTGGATGAAAGAGTTGAAGATTTACTTAAGCAAATGACTCTTGAAGAAAAAATTGATATGCTTGGCGGGACAGGCTTCGAAACAAAAGCTATTGAACGATTGGGAATTCCTCCAATGAATATGACTGATGGGCCTGTTGGTGTTCGCTGGAATGAAGCAACAGCTTTTCCTGTGGGGATTGCAATGGCTGCAACCTGGGAACCGGAATTAATTTACAAACTTGGTTATGCAATTGCAGATGAAGTAAAAGCAAAAGGAAGACATGTTATTCTTGGTCCCTGTGTTAACATTGCAAGAATACCATTGGGCGGAAGAAATTTTGAAAGTTTCGGTGAAGATCCATTTCTGACTTCAAGAATTACAGTTGATTATATAAAAGGTGTTCAGGATAATGATGTTGTGGCAACGGTAAAACATTTTGCCTGCAATAACCAGGAACTTCAAAGAGATTTTGTTGATGTGAAAATTGATGAACGTGCTTTGAATGAAATTTATCTTCCGGCTTTTAAATCTGCAGTTATCGAAGCAGATGTTCTTGCCGTTATGTCTGCTTACAACAAAGTTAACGGACCTTACTGCAGTGAGAATGACTATTTACTTATTGACAAATTAAAAAATGAATGGGGTTTCAAAGGATTGGTTATGTCTGATTGGGGTGCGGTTCATAGTTCCCTGCCTACTGCTAAAAGCGGACTCGATCTTGAGATGCCTACAGGACAATATCTGAATGAAAAAACATTACTTGATGATGTTAAATCAGGAGAAGTGAAAGAATCTATAATTAATGATAAAATTAGAAGAATTCTAAGAGTAATGTTTAAGATCGGTTTGTTTGATGATTATAAATATGACGCATCAAAATTAAATAATGAAGAGCATAAACAAGTTGCTCTTGAAATTGCAAAAGCGGGAATTGTACTTTTAAAAAATGAAAACAATATTCTTCCCCTTAAAACGGATAATATAAAATCAATTGCAGTAATTGGACCTAACGGAAATATTGCAAGAACAGGTGGCGGTGGAAGTTCAATGGTTGATCCTTTTTATTCGGTTAGTCCTTTAGAAGCTCTCCAGAATAAAATAGGTGATAAAGTTAAAATTAGTTTTGCACAAGGAGTATCTCTCAGTGGAGATACAAAACCAATTGAAGCTGAATATTTTTATCTAAACAATTCCGACAAAAAAGGAATTACTGCAGAATTTTTTGATAATATGGAATTAAAAGGTAAACCCGTTGTTGAGAAGGTTTTCGATCAGATTAATTTTGATTGGGGTGGTGAAAATCCGTTTGAAGGAATTAAAGAAGATAAGTTTTCAGTAAGATTTTCTACATCAATTAAAGCTACTGTTACAGGTGAATATACTTTTGATGTAAATAGTGACGATGGAATCCGCTTTTATTTTGATGATAAACTTGTAATTAATGATTGGACAAATCATGCAGCAATGTCAAATTTCTATAAAGTAGAATTGGAAAAAGATAAAATCTATAAGATTAAAATAGAATATTATGAAGATGGTGGAAGCGCAAGTGTCAAGCTGGGATGGAAACTTCTTCATGAAGATCCTTTCCAGGGATCAATAGATGCTGCAAGAAATTCTGATATCGCAATATTATTTGTAGGAACTTCAAACAGTTATGAGAGTGAAGGATTCGACAGACCGGATTTAGTTTTGCCGGCAAACCAGGATGAACTTATTGAAGAAGTCTGCAAAGTAAATGAAAATGTAATAGTAGTTTTAAATTCAGGTTCTCCTGTGCTGATGAATAAATGGATAGATAAAATTGATGGTCTTCTCGAAATTTGGTTTGGCGGACAGGAAATTGGAAATGCTGTTGCTGATGTTCTTCTTGGGAATTATAATCCTTCAGGTAAACTACCAATAACTTTTCCAAAACAATGGGAAGACTGCAGTGCTTTTTCAACTTACAAAGCTAAAGACAGCGTAACTGAATATTCAGATGGAATTTTTGTTGGTTATCGCCACTTTGATAAACATGACATTGAACCTTTGTTTCCATTCGGATTCGGACTTTCTTATACATCCTTCTATTATGACAATCTTAAGTTAAGTACTTCAACAATGAAACAGAATGATGAATTGAAATTTTCTGTTGATATAAAAAATACCGGCAATATGGATGGAGCAGAAATTATACAGGTTTATATATGTGATTTGAAGTCTTCACATGAAAGACCAGT
>CAYNUV010000507.1:0-2670 GCA_964400245.1 uncultured Ignavibacteriaceae bacterium | reverse complement strand
TTAAAACCACATATTTTTAACAGATACCCAGAAATAATTTCCGGTGTAAGTACAAAAATCGGCGCTGATCGTAAATCTCCATACTATTTTAATCTTTCTTTATCTGTCGGAGATAATGAAAAGACAGTTAAAGAAAACCGGAAATTATTTTTTGAAAATCTTGGAATAGCGCCAGAAAATGTTGTGTATCAAAAACAGGTTCATGGTGATGAAATATCATTTGTAACTAAAGGCGGACTTATTGTAGAAAATGATGCAATGATTACCCATAAACCCGGAATGGCACTTGCAATAAGTATTGCAGATTGCGTTCCGGTTCTTCTTTATGATTCCGTAAAAAAAATAATTGCAGGAGTTCATTCAGGATGGAGAGGAACTGAAAAGAAAATCCTTTTAAAGACTTTAAATAAATTACAGGAACTTGGCTGCACAACAGAAAGCATAATTGCATACATAGGTCCATCAATCAGCAGGAATATTTATGAAGTTGGAAAAGAAGTAGCGAATGTGTTTGATAAAAAATATGTTGATGAAAGAGAAGGCAAATTTTATATTGATGTTGCAGGAGTAAACTTTGATATTCTTTTAAACTGCGGCGTTCAGAAAAATAATATTCAAAATTCCGGTTTGTGCACTTATGCAATGAATGATGTTTTTCATTCTTACAGGAGAGATGGCAGCAAATCCGGCAGATCACTTGCAGTAATTATGATGAAGGAGTCCTGATTGAAAGAAAGTATTAAAATTATTATCGCCTATATTCTTATCAGCTTAATATGGAGTTCAACGTGGCTGGTAATTAAAGCTGGTCTCGAATCACTTACACCAATGTTTTCGGTTGGAGTCCGTTTTTTAGTTGCTTCTGTATTAATACTACTTTTAGTTAAGTATAGAGGAATAAAAATTCAAACCGATAAGCTTGCAATGAAACTTTATATTTTAATGGGTTTCTTTTCTTTTGGAATTCCATTTGGATTGGTCTATTGGGCAGAACAATTTGTTCCGTCAGGACTAACAGCAGTTCTTTTTGCTGTATATCCTTTTTTCATTTTACTTTTTTCCTACTTTGCTTTACGAGGTGAATCAATCGGTTATTACAAAGTTTTGGGAATCTTTCTTGGTTTTTCCGGTATTGTTATAATATTTTCCGATAGTTTCGGCAGTGATATAACTTCCTACCTGATTGGAATGTTTGCCGTTGTTATAAGCAGTGGAATGCAGGCAGCAATTGCAGTTCTAATAAAAAAGAGAGGGCACCATCTCAATCCTCTTTCAATGAATTTATTCCCGATGATGATAGCGGGAATATTTTTATTGATATTTTCTTTTATTACTGAAGATATTAATGAATTAAAATTTGATGTGAAAGCAATCCTTTCCGTTTTGTATCTTGCTGTATTCGGCAGTGTAATTGCCTTCACCACTTACTATTGGCTTTTAAAAAGAATGAATGTGGTTATCCTTTCCCTTGTAGCTTTTATAACTCCCGTCCTTGCTCTTTTTCTTGGATGGATAGTTTACGATGAACAATTATCTGCCCGTCATTTCTGGGGAAGTCTTCTTGTATTAACAGGAATTCTCTGGGCAAATCTTGGTAATACTACCTGGTTAAAAAACAAAAGAAAACTGCAAACAAAAACTTGATTTGCTGAGATGCAGTTGTTAGTTAAATTTGATTAATAAATTTTTACAGGTTACTAATGCTAAACATAATTAAAATCAGGAAAGCAACATTTTACGGATATCATGGAGTCAGTTCAGAGGAACAAATTGCTGGAGGAAAGTTTGAAGCCGATGTTGATATATATACAGATTTCAGCTCTGCAGCAAAGGATGATAATTTAAAAGAAACAATTGATTATCATAAAGTTTATACTTTTGTATATCACCTCGCACTTGAACAGAAGTATTATCTTATAGAAGCACTTGCTATGAAAATTGCTGATGAACTTCTTAATAAATTTAATACAATTGAAAAAGTTGCAGTAAGAATAAGAAAAAATAATCCGCCTCTTGGCGGAGTTGTTGATCATGTTGAAGTTGAAGTGATAAAGGAAAGAAGCGAGTTAGCATAGGGCAAAGTGCTAAGGGCATAGAGCAAAAAGTAATTCTATGCACTCTGCTCTATACACTTCGCCAGAATAAAACATTGGAGATAAAATAAAAAGCACTGCATACATAGCACTCGGTTCAAACAAAGGAGATAAGCTTGGTTATTTAAAAAATGCTGTTGAAAAAATTAATGCTGATGAAAAATGTAAAATCATAGAATCTTCATCTTTATATGAAACAAAGCCATTTGGAAATCGCAAACAGGGAAATTTTCTGAATGCAGTAATTAAAATTAAAACTGATTATTTATTATCAGATCTTTTTCGTTTTCTTAAAAAAATTGAAAAAGAACTTGGAAGAAGCAAAACAGAAAAATGGGGAGACAGAGAAATAGATCTTGATATTCTTTTTTATAACGATATTATTTATTCTGATGAAATAATAACTGTTCCGCATAAAGGAATAACACATAGAGATTTTGTTATTATTCCACTTTGTGAAATTGAGCCTGAATTAATTCATCCTGAATTAAAGCAAAAAATTTGTGATATTATAGTACCTGATTTTGAAAAATGTGTTATAAGGAAGTTACCGGAAAAACTAATAACAGAACAAAAT
>CAYNUV010000506.1:0-2675 GCA_964400245.1 uncultured Ignavibacteriaceae bacterium | reverse complement strand
GAACCGGGGTTAATATTTAAATCACCTGTTATAATTGCAGGAGATTTGCCCGCAATCTCAGCAACTTTATCATTCAAAAGATTAGCGCTTTCAAGCTGAGCCATTTCTCCTTTATGATCAAAATGAGTATTGAAGTGATAGAAAAATTTCCCTGTCCTTTTATCCTTAAATCTTGCCCAGGTAATTACTCTTTTATAAGCTGCATCCCATCCTATTGATGGTTTCTCAGGAGTTTCCGATAACCAGATAGTTGTATCTTCCAGTACTTCAAATCTTTTTTTATTATAGAAGATTGCAGAATATTCTCCTGCTTCCCTGCCATCATCTCTTCCAACTCCAACCCACGCAAAATCAGGAAGCAGATTAGTTAAATCATCAATTTGAATTTTTAATGCTTCCTGCACACCAAAAATATCAGGTTTGTAAGTTTTAATTATAGAAGCAATCAGTTCCTTCCTGTTGTCCCATGAATTCACACCTTCGTCAACAGCTACACGTATATTGTAAGTCATTACTTTAATCAAATCTTCATTATCTCCGCCTAAAGCATTTTTACTTAATGTAAAAATTAAAAGAACAGATAAAACAATTGTTTTCATTTATCTCATAAAATGTTTAGTGATAATTGTTATAATAATAAACTTTAAGAATAAAGTCTTCTAAGGAATTAATAGATTATGATAAGAAATTCTGCTGAACAAGTTCTTAGAATTTCATCAAAGGTTTTCCCCTTTTACAAACCTGCACGCATAAGCCAAATGGATCGCGAAGTGTAATAATGTTTGAACCATCATCAAGCTTTAAATCTTCTTCTAACTTTGCCCCTGCAATTATTAATTTGTTTTTAGCAGACTGCGGATCATCAACCATAAATGCAAAATGAAATTCTAAAGGATTAACATTTCTATGATCAGGAAACTTTGCTGAAGAGTTTGAGTAAAGTTCCATTACAACTCTTCCGGTTTTATCTGCAATAAAATGTGTAAAAGAAGATTTGTCTAATGATCTTACGATTTTCATTTCAAAATTATCAACATACCATTTCGCCATTTCAACGGGATGTTCAACGTTAAGAGCAAAATGCTCGAAGATCATTATTCCCTTTTAGGTTGTAATTTAGGGTAACTTTAATTATTTGAAAAAAAATAAAGTTTTAAATACATTTGTAACCTCAAATGAGCACGTGGTGGAATGGTATACACGCTCGCTTGCCAAGCGAGTGGCAATTTTGCCGTGCGGGTTCGAATCCCGCCGTGAGAGTTAAGATAAATTAAGAACTCTCACTACGGGACTTAACTTTTATAAACTCTATGAAAGAACATCAATTTTAAAATCTTTATCAACTCTCATCCAACCAACATTATTAATAAAGTAATTAAAAATTTCCTCCTTATTAAAGATATTTTTATTTAGCCCTTCCCATAACTTTACTAAGTCTTCAACTCGAACTATAAGAATGTGGTATTTTGAACTTAACTGATAATCTTGTTTATCAATAGGTTTATTTTTTTCTTTCCATGACTCAGCAAGGAGATGATGATTGACTATTAATAACCCCGGGAAAGTTTGGTCTAAATTATTTGATTCACGATGATAGTCCAGACTAGATATCTTCTGTCTATTCATCCCCTTAGTTATGCTTTTTATTTCACCGATCATAACCTTTTCATTTTTATCATTTAATAACCAAAAATCCTCTTTAAATAGTTCATTACGAGCGATGTTCAAACCGATATTATTTCTTAAGAAATTAATTACTTTATCTTCCAGATCATACTTTTTAGCTGTAAGTAAGAGTTTTACATTCTCATAGACCTTTAATTTAATCTTGAATTCCTCAATAGCTTTTTCATTTTTAGATAATTCTTTTAACAATTCTTCTTCCTCATCAAAAAAAGCTGACCTTGCCCAACTTGGCAATTCTTCTAAGTCTTCCCTTAAATAATTAATTATACTTGAAAAAAGTAAGTCGACAGATTTTAATTTTTCATTATTAGATGAAGACGAGTAGTGATAAGGTAAAAAAATTATTTTCCCCAACTTGTATTCAAATTCAAAGGCTGTTATTGTATCATTAGCTTTGCAGATGATTTTTTTGAATCCTCCAGTGAAATGACAGCAAGCACTTCCGTATTTGACTAAATAATCCTCAAATATTTTTTCAGAAATATCTAATTTGGAAAGTGAAAAATTCGGTACAATAATGTTAATCCCTAAAGCTGATAATATTTTCCTTAAATAAATATCAAATCCCTCGTAATAGTAGTAAACTACAAACACGGTTCCATTATCAATGGCATTCCAAAGTAATCTTTCAAATTTTGTTTCGTTTTCAATATGCTTACTTTTATTAAAAAAAATTTGTGAGGTTACTATTAAATTAAATTCTGACAGATTATTATACTTTTCTATTTCAGAACTTGAGTATAAAAAATCAATTTTAAGATTATTAATCTTCAGATTTTCTTCAGATATTATTTCTCTTGTCTCTGGACAAAGGTAAAGGACTTTTTCTATCATTTAACTAAACCTTCTCTTCACTCTTCACAAAAGCCCGCATATATTCTCTTCTCAACATCGCAATAACATCCATCGGGATTTCTTTGGGACATTCAGCAGAGCAGGCTTCTGTATTTGTGCAGGCACCAAAACCTTCTTCTTCCATTTGTGCAACC
>CAYNUV010000505.1:0-2691 GCA_964400245.1 uncultured Ignavibacteriaceae bacterium | reverse complement strand
AGTATTCTAAAGGTGAATGGATTCCGCTTGGGTTTTACACAATGCAGGAAGTTTTAAAGAGATGCTACAAATTAAAATCTGTCATTGTGAAGAATTTTGATGAGACAAAGGGAAAAATGAACCAGAAGGAATTATGGAGATACAGAGCGTTGGCGGGCGGGTTTTATATTTTTAAGCATGAGTACATCTTTCTTTTTCAAAAATAATAGCGCTGCAAATCCACAAACATCTATATGAATACCCTGTCACAGATAGAAGCTGAGCTTAAAAAACGTCTCACATATCCTTATGAGTGGGGACAAAAACAAAATGATTTGTTTGACAACCAAACCAACTTTATTTATAATATAAATTCTTTTGAAGAACTTCTTTCTGAAATTAATAAACGATTTAAAAACTATCCTGATCATAAAAAATATCTAAACTATACTTTAAACCGGTGGTATAATTTCTGGTCGGCTCAGGCTGTTGAGAAAATTTTCTGCTCACTTCCAAATGTTAAACCTGCATTGGATGAAAAAGATCATCTTGTTGATTTCACAATACATGGATTTACATTCGATCATAAAACATCTGTATTTCCAAAAGCATATAATAAAACTTTAAGAGAAACAATTGTTAACACAAACGATTTAATAAGATGGCTTTATAAAAATCAATCGCAGGAAAAGAGAATGCATTTTAAGAACCGGCTGTTTGTAGTTCTCTACTCAACAACCGGAGAACACTGGAAGCTCAAGGCAGAAATATCAATACTAAAAAAAGAAATCGACGATTATATGATTGGGTTTAATCCTCACTACCTTATGAAATTTAATCTTGAAGAAGGAAATGAAACACTTGCTGATGTGATTTGGGTTATAAAATAATTTATTTACGCTATTGCAGTATAAATATTATCGAACTATCTTATTATCATATCAATAAAAAAAAGTAAAGGAGACTCTCTATGAAGTTTTATACAGGAGTATTTTCTTTTGTGTTAATCTTATTATTTCAGATTAATACTTTTTCTCAAATTCCAAATGCAGGATTTGAGAGTTGGACAGATGGAGAACCAAATGACTGGTATACTAATAACATTCCTGGTTTTGTTGTACCTGTTACCCAATCTACCGAAGGCCATTCCGGATCATCTGCTCTGAAGATGGAAGTCCTTTCTTCATTTGGCGGAAATTATCCTCCTTATATATGGTCCGGTGAAAATTTTGGAGGTGGATTTCCTATTCCTCAAGATTACGGCAGCTTAACCGGATATTATCAATTCAACAGGACCGGCGATGATGAAATTTATATTTTGGTTTATTTGCAAAAGGGAGATGAATATCTAGGAGGTGGCTCTATTATTATAAGTAGTCCTGCATCGGGCTATGATCAATTTGTTGTACCTTTAGAAAATTTTACAAGTGAAGTTCCTGATACTGCTCAAATTTGGATTGGAATAAGCGACAGCTCTGATGGAGAACTAAGTGCGGGAACTTATGTTCTTATTGACGACCTTGCCTTTGGTGGTTCTGTTGATGTTAATGAATTACCAAATACAAATGTGAAAACATTTTCGCTTGAACAGAATTATCCAAATCCTTTTAACCCATCAACAAAAATTAATTTCAGCATTACTGAACAATCTTATGTTGAGCTGATTATTTATGATCTTTTAGGAAGAGAAATTGAAAAACTTGTAAGTGATAATTATCCTGCCGGCGAATACTCGGTTGATTTTAATGCAGAGAACTTACCTAACGGTGTTTACATCGCAAAAATGAATGCAGGAAAATATTCTAAAGCAATCAAAATGACTTTGCTGAAGTAAATTACAAAATTACAAGATTGGTAAATAAATTTATTAATCTTACTTTTATAACCGGAGAGAAATTCATCTCCGGTTTTTTATTGCATATATAAAAATTAAAACCCACATATTTAAATTAAGATAAAAGGAGTTTTAACTTTTTTAGCCCATAGGCTGATCAACCTTTGGCTGAGACTTTTGGTTTTTACTTATAGATATAGATAATGATTGATTTTTAAGGCATAACAAATTGATGTTCACATTTCTTCCTCTCGGCGGTGCGGGTGAAATTGGTGCAAGCTGTTTTTATTTATATATAGAAGGAACCGGAGTAATACTCGATTGCGGAATGCATCCGCAAAAGACCGGGCTGGAGGCTTTGCCTGTCTTTGATTTAATAAAAGATTTTCCAGTAGATTTTATTTTGATTTCTCATGCACATCAGGATCATTTAAGTGCACTTCCCTTTCTTGTTCAAAAACATCCTTATATAAGAATTATTACAACTCCCCAGACACACGCAATTGCAGAGCTAACTCTCCATAATTCAATCTCTATCTGGAAAGAACAAATTGATGAAGAAGAAATTAAAGTTTATTCTCATGAAGAAATTGATTTATTAATTCAATCAATTGAATATAAAGCTTATGAAGAAGAATTTTTTCTTTCGGGTTATAACCACAAATCTAAAGAACCAATTACGGTAACTTTTTTTGATGCAGGGCATATTATTGGCTCTGCAGGAATACTAATTGAATTTAAAGAACACAAAATATTTTACACTGGCGACATTAATCTTTCACCGCAAGAATTAATGGTTGGAGCAATTCTTCCTAAAACAAAAATTGATACATTAATAATCGAAACGACTTATGGAAATACAGACTCATCAACGTTAC
>CAYNUV010000504.1:0-2696 GCA_964400245.1 uncultured Ignavibacteriaceae bacterium | reverse complement strand
TATAGAGGCTTTTTTATTTTATTATCAGACTGGATTCCGTTCCTTCAGTTTCCTTTTTATCGAGATAATTTTTCTGAAAATGTGAAGTGATTAATTCAAATGCTTCATCAATTGTATCGCAGAAAGAAAATAAATTGAGATCCGCTTTGTTTATTACACCACGATTTACCAATCCGTCAAAGTTAATTATTTCACTCCAGTATTTTTTATCATAAACAACAAGAAGAAGTTTCTTTTTAATTTTTTGAGTTTGAATCAAGGTCAGCAATTCAAAAAATTCGTCCATAGTTCCAAACCCACCGGGAAAAACTATAAGAGCTTTTGCTAAATAAGCAAACCAGAATTTTCGCATAAAGAAATAATGAAACTCAAAACTTAATTCGGGTGTAACAAATTTATTAACAAACTGTTCAAATGGAATGCTGATATTTAATCCTATGGAATAACCGCCGGCAAGCTTAGCTCCTTTATTTGCAGCTTCCATAATTCCCGGCCCGCCGCCTGTACATATTATGAATCTTTTAGCTTGTGTTTTCAGATTCATTGACCACTCGGTTAATCTCCTTGAAAGTTCAACTGCATCTTCATAATACTTTGACATTTCAATAAGGTACTGAGTTCTTTTCAATTCTTCTTCAAGCTTTGACTTATCCTCTAAATTAATTGTTTTGGATTCATTAAAAACTTTAGTAGCATCACTTTTCGACATCAATCTTGCTGATCCAAAGAAAACAATTGTGTCCATTATTTTTAGCTTCTTAAATTTTCCCTGGGGCTGGAGAAATTCAGCAAGCATTCTTAAAATTCTGGCATCGGCAGAATTAAGGAAGTTAATATCTTCATAAGCTTTGAGAAGAGTTTTTTGTGAATCTTTTTCATCCATAAATTATTCCGGATATTTTTGTGGTAATGTTCTAACCTTTATTTGAAGGAATAAAATTTTTATTTTCGCTTCAACTATAAGATAAAATTATAACATATTATTATAAACACAAAATGAACGATATTAATTAATAATGAAGATATTCAGGTACTTATTCTTTTGTCAAATAATTTTTTCTAATCTTATAGCCTCATCTAAAGAAGAAATAAAAAATAAAATTGATAACATACTTGCCTTGCTTCCACCGACAACTAAAGCAGGAATCCTGATTTATAACCCGTTAAATGAAGATACAATTTATTCTCTGAATCATACCGTTTCTATGATCCCTGCTTCAAATACAAAACTTTTTACAACAGCAATTGCCTTATCTCTGATGGGCGGAGATTATGAGCTTTATACAAAAATATTAAGTGATGACCCAGATATTTCGGATGGGATTCTTGATGGGAATCTTTATATAAAAGGATTTGGCAATTCTCTTTTTACTTCTGAAGATCTTCAGAAGATGGTTTTTGAAATAAGAGAATCAGGTATTAAAAAAATAAGCGGAAAAATAATCGGTGATGATTCCTACTTTGATGATATATACACACGTGATGACTGGATTACCGATGAAGTTGCAAATGTAACGCTTCCCCCGATATCTGCTATTGTAATTGATAAAAATAAAAAAATCATCCAGAAGAAGAAGAGAGGAAGATTAAGAAATTATTTTGTTAATATTGATAATCCCCCGCTTAATGCTGCCCTGTCTCTGAGAAGTAAGCTGATTGAAGCAGGGATAGTTGTTGAATTAAATTCAGAAACAGGAATTACTCCGGAAGAAGCAATAACTTTATCTGAAAAAGGAATTACACTAAGAGATCTCATAAAAGAAATCAATAAAGAAAGTAATAATTTTCTTGCCGAATGCTTATTCAAAACTATTGGAGCTGTGGCAAGTGGTAAACAGGGAAATTCCTTTTATTCAACGCAAACAATATTGACATACCTTTCCGATAATAATATTTTTTCAAATGGAACTGCCGTGGTTGATGGTTCCGGAATTTCGAGATTTGACCAGGTTACTGTTGGTGCGATAACAGGCTTGCTTGAAAAAATGTATTTCGATATTGCAAACTTTGAAGATTTTTACAACTCGCTAAGTATAGCCGGAATTGATGGTACATTAAGTAACAGGATGATCGGAACATTTGCAGAAAATAATTTCCATGGCAAAACAGGAACTCTCAACGGTGTATCCTCAATAGCTGGTTATCTTACCTGTGAAAACGGAGATGATCTTATTATTTCAATCTTTTTTGAATTTACAAGAGGCGGGGCAAATTTTCACAGAGATGTACAAAATAGAATAATTGAGACTTTGTACGAATTGAACTAAGTGGCTGTTTCAAAAGTAATTTTTTACTGTCACACTGAGCTTGTCGAAGTGTGACTCCGATAAAAAACGTCAGTCTTCGACAAGCTCAGACTGACAAATTTTGACTTTATTAAAGTATTACGGGTTTTGTGTTGGTGGATTTGTATTCTGCTGTGGTAAAGATGGTGATTGAGGTACATTTTGTTTACCGGACTGTATGATACTTTCAATCTGGTCTGATGAAGATTGACCGGGTAAAAAGAAAAGATTAATAATAATTGCCAAAGCTGCAAGAGTTCCTGCAAGCCACCATGTTGCCCTGCTTAAGAAATCAGCAGTCCTTCTTGTACCGAAAACGGTTCCCATACCCGCCCCCCCAAAAGTTCCGGCAAGTCCGCCGCCTTTGCTTGACTGCATTAAAATTATAATTATTAACAGTGCCGCAACTAT
>CAYNUV010000503.1:0-2704 GCA_964400245.1 uncultured Ignavibacteriaceae bacterium | reverse complement strand
CTTATCATCCAAGGTATCTGAAAGAAGGAAACAAATTGGTTTTTCTTATTAAAGTTTTAGATAAAGATGCTTTTGATGAATTCGATTGTGAGAAAGTTTTAAAAGAAGTTTTTGAAATTGGTTACGGCAAAAAGAAGTCAAGCGGGTATGGTCATTGCAAGGTTTTTTCCTATGAGGATTTTAATGAGATTAAAGAATCAGAAAATCCTAATGGTTTTATTTCTTTAAGTAATTATTTACCTGCAAAGTCGGATTCTATATCTGGAGGAAGGTATGATACTTACGTTAAGTATGGAAAACTCGGTGAAGAGTTTTCCCTTAACGCAAATCCTTTCAAGCAACCAATACTGTTTAATTTACCCGGAGGTAGTTTTAAAACTGAAGAAAAAAAAGAGTGGTATGGAAGAGTAACAGAAGAAGGTGAGATCTCTCCGGCAAACCCGGAGATAATTCATTTCGGCTTGGCTCTTACATTGCAAGCTAATTTATCATACTAACTTCATAATTTATGATAATATTCGATCTCTCACTAAATAATAAAATGCTATACAATGGATGCGATGTTGAGGAAGTTGCCGGCAAATTAAATCTGAAAACCCCGGTTGAAGATGCTATTACTATGATTGGAAGAAATGCAAGTAATATTGTTGATAAATTAGTCGGAACTGATTCTGAAATAACCTTAACAGGTTCAATGGCAGTGTGGTCTTATTTATTAATATTCCATATAGTTGTTCATCGTTTTAGCCGTATATATTATGATGATGGAAGAGGTAATAGAGTGCTTATAGCAGCACATGGTTCATAATGGTTCATCTAACTTATCAGGAGTTAATACTATGCATTCAATCCAGCATTTAAAAAAGTGGAGTTATATTTTTCATGAAACCCGTTCACGGATTTTACTAGTCGTACTTATTACTATTGTGGGATTTATAGTTTTTTTCTTTATAAAAGGGAAATGGTGGGGTACTATTGAGCCGATTATTACAATTCTTACCTTGGGTGTCGCATTATTTGTATGGTATCAACAAATAACTGAGGAATGGCAAAAAGATTATTTACCTAAACGGTTTACAGGGCATTTCTTTTTTGAAGGAAAAGAGGTTATGAGATTTGAAAATGCATTACTGACAAATGAAGGAGATTTACGTGCATTAGGTCAGCAGATTGGTTCACAGATGGTTAGCTCAAAAAAGTCTAATTTATATCTGCTCAAATTTGTAGCTCCAAAAGTAGAAGTAAAGGGACCTAATCTAAATAAAAAAGAAAGATTTATCCATTATACAATTTCTTTTATTCTTACTGAACTGCCAGATGAAATTGTGGATAAAACTAAAGTTCTTATTTGGAAAACTCCTTTTATAGATGGCAATGGGAACCCGACATTCAAAACAATTGAAGAAGTTAAAACTAAAGGATGAAGCTTTTATAATCGGACTATTTTAGAATTGAGACGTTCGAAAACAATATATTTCGCAAACAACACTAGCGGGTGTGAATCCTAATCGGACCACTTTAGAATTGAGACTCTCCAACCTCATACACTGGCTCAAAGTATTTTTGCCAATCGTGTGAATCATAATCGCACTAGTTTAGAATTGAGACGTTCAGCGCTGAACTCATTTGTTTCAAGGTCCCTGTCTGGTGTGAATCCTAATCGGACTACTTTAGAATTGAGACAAAGTATGAAATTAACACCAACGCAAGAATCATTAACGTGTGAATCCTAATCGGACTACTTTAGAATTGAGACGAAAATGCACTGATAAGAGACACTTTACCATCAAGTGTGTGAATCCTAATCGGACTATTTTAGAATTGAGACAAATTCTCTTGTAACTCTTTTAGGTTAGTGGTCATTTTGTGTGAATCCTAATCGGACTACTTTAGAATTGAGACCTAAGGAGACACTTAAAAGTACTATAACAATACTCCAGAGTGTGAATCCTAATCGGACTACTTTAGAATTGAGACTTTTTTGTGCGGAGATTAATGAGTTTAAATTATACTCAACAGGTGTGAATCATAATCGCACTAATTTAGAATTGAGACTTCACGGATTTCGTTCAAACAATCCGGATTTGTGCATGTGTGAATCCTAATCGGACTACTTTAGAATTGAGACTTGTTTCCGTCCTCTTTTGCTGCAAGTTGCATAAGTGTGAATCCTAATCGGACTACTTTAGAATTGAGACTATTCGTTCACCTAATACTTTTTCGGCAACTTCTGAAATGTTGGTGTGAATCCTAATCGGACTATTTTAGAATTGAGATTCTCAACTAACGCTCCTCGCTTATCATACACACAGTGTGAATCCTAATCGTACTATTTTAGAATTGAGACTCTTTTCCATCTCTGATTTTATTGACATTTTAATCGTGTGAAACCTAATCGGACTACTTTAGAATTGAGACCCAATATGCCAATATGTACCTGTGGTTATTCTTGTGTGTGAATCCTAATCGGACTACTTTAGAATTGAGACGTTCAGCGCTGAACTCATTTGTTTCAAGGTCCCTGTCTGGTGTGAATCCTAATCGGACTAATTTAGAATTGAGACGAGAGAGCGGTTGATCCTGAATCAGATACAGGAGACTCAAGTGTGAATCCTAATCGGACTACTTTAGAATTGAGACTCTATTTGCACATTCATAATACCCTGCCTCTCTACATCACGGTGTGAATCCTAATCGGACTACT
>CAYNUV010000502.1:0-2705 GCA_964400245.1 uncultured Ignavibacteriaceae bacterium | reverse complement strand
AACAGATCTTCATAACTTCTGGGAATAGGCGTTCCAGTTAAGACACAACGATAAGCAGCATGTTCAGCACACCTTATGACTGCTACAGCCCAATTACCATTGATCTGTTTGATATAATGCGCCTCATCTATAACAAGAAAAACACTTAAGTTTTTGTTTGATAAAAACTCTACTACATCCTCAATGTCGTTTAGTAATGTATGAAAGGTGGTTAGATACAATTCATTGAAGTTTTCAGTTTTATAGTATTCAATTTCACGACTAACTTTAGTATCACCCGCGAAGATATAGTTGTTCGACTCTCTCCCTAAAGTCTCTCTAAATTCGTTTTTCCATGGTCCAAAACTTGAGGGAGGACCAACTACAAAAAGAGAATTTACCTTTCCTTCTGTTCTTAACTTTTCAAACACAGTAAGGACTACTGCGGTTTTACCGCTTCCTGGTACAGAAAAATTAGCTCCATTTTTTATGTAGCTCAAATGTAGTGCAGCTTTTACTTGGTGTTCTTTTAATTTTCTTGGGATAAAACTTTTTAGAAATGAAATGAATTCATTTAATTCTCCATCACTAATATCTCCGTTTTTATAACCCTTTGCTTTTTCAATGTGTCGATTAAATTCCTCCAATTTATTTTTTTGCATTTTATAATAATCTTGGGCTTCATTTGTGAGTTTGAATTTAATTCTTTCAGTTTTAAAGTAGTCAACTATTTTGAGAACCATCTCAGGTGTACTATTTGTTGAGATAAGCGCATTATCCGTTGACGTTTGTACAAATCCCCAATGATTTAACTGAAAGAAATGGTAAGACTCAATTTGATTATAATATTCAGTAATCTTTATTTGATTGTTGATTAGTGATATAATCATTTGTATTTCTTTTTCTTTTCATTTTTCACAATAAACTTTTCTTTTATTTTGTCAAGATTAAAAAATTCTATCTCCAATTTTTTTGCTATATGCCCTATTTCAATAGCTATCTGTCTCGCTTGCTTGAAATCTTTTTTTTCAACATTAATCGGCACCAAATCTTTATGTTTTAGTTTTTGTAGTGCCGCCATAAGCAAGTCAATCGGTTTCTCTTTTTCATGTTGATATGATATTATATTTAAAGCTTTGGCAACATAACGATGTAAGTCACTGGCATTTTTACTACCCCATCGCTGATCCTTTTTTCTTTCATCAATTTCTTTTCCATCTTCGAACAAATCTTCTTTCGGTAAATCCATTTTTATGTTTTTTATTTGGAATATCGTTTCCTTTGCCTCTGGATTATTTAGTATCTGGGGTAACTTTCGCATTATTTCATGAACTTTAGGCAAATCTCTGAACTCTCTTTTTCTAATTATTTTATAAGCTATATCTTTTACTATTCCAACCTCTTTATCATCCGAAACTAATTCATACTTTTTTTTATCATCATCTAATTTTTGTGCCACATAATTATAATAATCTAAAAATGCTTCCCATCTGCCTTCTTTACCCAAAGAAATATTTTCATATAATCCACTTCTTCCTAGTCTTTCTAAATATAGATCAATACATTTAAGAGGTTCTAAAAATCTTTTACGACATTTTTGTAATTCTTCTTCAAATTTTTTTTGATGCATAATAATATAACTCGGGTCATCTCTAAGTTGCATCTCAAGTATCATCCCCAACAATTCTTTTCTTCTAATTGATACTGCACGATCAAAATTAGAATATTCTGCTTTTCCCTCACTTTGTAATTGATATCGATTTTCTATTTGTTCTATCTCAAGTAATGTTGGTGAACCACCTTCATCTCCTTTTCCCGGTAAGATAACTACTTTCATTGTGGGTAGTTTTAATTTTTCTAAAGCTAATTTTCTCCTGTTCCCGTTTATTAAAAATCCATCACAAGTAACAATTGCAGGGTCCTTCTGACCTGTATGTTTTATGGAGTTCATCAATACTACGGTCAGTTCGGGATCTTTCCTTTCCAAGAATGATGCAAGAATCCTTTGCGTTTCACCATTTCTTTCTATAAGCGGACCTATGTTTTTTTCGTGACTAGCTACATCTGACGAAATCCTTCCATTATCTTTCCTATATCTCAATAAATCAATGGGAACTTCATAAACATCTCTTTCGATCCCCTTAAGCTGTTCATCTCTAAAATAAATTACTGTTTTTCGTGGTGGTCTTGAGCCAGTTCTTCTTTCTTTAATTTCCTTAGCAAAATCATCAATTATTTCCCGGAATTTTGGAATAGTAATAGGTCCCATAAATTTTTCCCTTAAATTAAATCACTTTAATTAATTTTAAAATATCCTTTTTGTTATTCATTTGGATGGACAACTCCCTTTGGTTTGATACTCATTTTACTTTATTCTCTTGGATCATTTCAAATATTACATCCACTATTGTATCAATTCCGTTTAGAAAGCCCCATTCAAATCCTTTTTTAGCAATCCGAATTTCTTTTTCAGTAAGAAACCTTCCAATACGTTCTTGTGCTTCATACTGCAATTCATTTTTTGTTATGAAAAACATAAGATCATTTGTGTTTACAGTTTCCATACTTACCTTACCTTTTAATTAGCTTCTTTAAAAGTTAAAAAATCTCCGGGTTCAAATAATTTTAATTGCATTCTCTATGAGGTTAATTTAGAACAGTAAATTTTCCTTACCTTAATTTAAAATAAATTTTATCTATAAGTAATAGATTTTTAATTCTTATTC
>CAYNUV010000501.1:0-2709 GCA_964400245.1 uncultured Ignavibacteriaceae bacterium | reverse complement strand
CACTTGACCAGGCTATAGAAATATTAAAACCAGGTGGAACACTTTTAATAGTTGGAATTCCTGAAACATACAGGATATCTTTTGATATAAGTAAAATGAGACGCAAAGAAATTACGGTTCAGAATGTCCGGAGACAGAATAAATCAATTCAACCGGTAATTGATTTAATTGCTTCCGGAAAATTGTCTCCTCAATTTATGGTTACTCATAAATTTCCTTTTTATAAAACAAGTGAAGCTTTTAACACTGTAGCAAACTATAAAAATGGTGTTATTAAAGCATTAATTAAATTTTAGGTATAATGGCATATGGGTATAAGGTATAAATGAAAAAGTATAATAAAAATATTAAAAAGTATTATACATTATAACTCTATACCCTATAACCACAATGGAGATAAATAAATGATTTATAGAAAATTAGGACGAACAGACTTTGAAGTTTCTGCAATAAGTTTTGGCGCATGGGCAATTGGCGGAACCTGGGGAGAAGTTAATGATGATGATTCTTTTAAAGCTTTAAACAAAGCTCTGGATTTAGACGTAAATTTTTTTGATACTGCAGATGTTTATGGAGATGGAAGAAGTGAACGGCTCCTAGCAAAATTAAAAAAAGAACGAAGTGAAAAATTTTATATAGCAACCAAAGCAGGAAGAAGATTAAACCCGCATACAGCTGAAGGATACAATAAAAAGAATCTTACATCTTTTATTGAGAGAAGTTTGAAGAATCTGAATACTGAAACAATTGATTTGCTTCAGCTTCATTGTCCTCCCACTCAGGTTTATTATATGCCGGAAGTATTTGGAATTCTTGATAACCTTGTTGCAAGTGGCAAATTGCATTACTATGGAGTAAGTGTTGAAAAAGTTGAAGAAGCGCTTAAAGCAATTGAATATCCAAATGTACAAACCGTGCAGATAATATTTAATATGTTTCGTCACCGTCCGGCTGAATTATTTTTTGAGCAGGCAAAAAAGAAACAAGTTGGAATTTTATCCCGTGTGCCTCTGGCTTCTGGAATGCTTACAGGAAAGTTTAATAAGAATTCTGAATTTGATTCTGAAGATCATAGAAAATTTAATCGCAATGGTGAGTTCTTTGATAAAGGAGAAACCTTTTCCGGTGTTGATTATGATTTAAGTCTTAAAGCTGTTGACGAGTTGAAATCAATTTGTCCTTCAGGAATGAGTTTAACGCAATTTGCACTTAAATGGATTTTAATGTTTGATGCAGTTACGTGTACCATTCCTGGGGCCAAAAGAAAAGAACAAGTTGAAGAGAATATAAGCGCTTTAAATTTACCTTCTATTTCAGATGAGACTATGTTAAAAATGAAAAATATTTATAATAAGCATATCCGCGAAAGTGTTCATCATCTCTGGTAAAAAAAGTTTAGGGGAGAATTTCTATTTATATTTGCTTTGAAATAATTCAGAATTTATAACACATTATTAATGAAACAAAAATTATTGCTTGGGTATGATATAGGAAGTTCATCAATTAAAGCATCTTTGATAAATGCAGATACAGGTGGATTAGTAAGCACTGCAAATTCACCTGAGCAGGAGATGAAAATTGATTCACCACAAATTGGCTGGGCTGAGCAACATCCGAAAACCTGGTGGAAGCATGTTGTTAATGCTACAAAAATAATGTTGTCCAATCAGTCCTTACAAAATTATGAAGTTGAAGCAATCGGCATTTCCTACCAGATGCATGGCTTAGTTATGGTTGATAATAATTACGAAGTTCTTTATCCTTCAATAATCTGGTGCGATAGTAGGGCAGTTGAGCTTGGGAATAAAGCTTTTTCAGAACTTGGAAAAGAATATTGTCTTGAAAGCTATTTAAATTCTCCTGGTAATTTTACTGCATCAAAACTTAAATGGGTTAAAGATAATCTTCCGGAAATTTATTCAAAAATATTTAAGATAATGCTGCCCGGCGACTACATTGCTATGAAGCTTACCAATAAAATATGTACCACTATTTCAGGTTTAAGTGAAGGAATATTTTGGGATTTTAAAAGGATGAATATTGCTGAGAAATTAATTGATTACTACGGGCTGGATAAAAATTTATTATCTGAGATTATTCCAACATTTGGAGTACAGGGTAAATTAAATTTTAAAGCAGCAAAGGAATTAGGTTTTACTGAAGGTATCCCGGTTTCATACAGAGCTGGTGATCAGCCGAATAATGCATTATCATTAAATGTATTAAACCCTGGAGAAGTTGCAGCAACAGCCGGAACGTCCGGAGTTATTTATGGTGTTACAGGTAAAAATGTTTTTGATGACGACAGCAGGGTTAATAGTTTTGCTCATGTAAATTATTCAGAAAAAAAACCAAATACAGGTGTTTTGCTTTGCATCAATGGAACAGGCATTCAATACAGCTGGCTCAAACAAAATATTTTTGATAACAAATACAAGTATGAAGAATTAAATCAACTTGCATCCGGAGTAGAGATTGGTTCTTCAGGATTATTATGCTATCCGTTTGGGAATGGTGCAGAAAGAGTTCTGAAGAATAAAGATGTGTTTGGCCATTTTTCTGGAATCAATTTTAATATTCATAGTAAAGGACATTTAATCAGGGCTGCACAAGAGGGAATTGCTTTTTCATTCAGATATGGTTTTGATATAATGAAAACTATTGGAATGGAATTCAATGTGATAAAAGTAGGCAATTCCAATTTATTCC
>CAYNUV010000500.1:0-2711 GCA_964400245.1 uncultured Ignavibacteriaceae bacterium | reverse complement strand
ATATTGCATAAGGCATTGCAAGTATTGAAGCCCATGCTAAACCAATTCCAAGTTCGGAGATCAAAAGCATATCCGGATTTTTTATTACAAAAAAAGAAGCGAAAGCTAATCCGCCGCAAATTAAGCTTATCATGTGAACTTTTTTTCTGCTGAATTTTTTTGCTAATCCTACCAATATAAAAGCCATTACAGCAGCAAAGCCATTATAAACCGCCATTAAAACTCCAACCCAATCAGCGCCTTCATTATAAAGTGCAGAAGTTGGATCTTCTGCTCCATAAATATGATGTGTAACCGCGGGAGTTGTGTAAATCCACATAGCAAATAAAGCAAACCAGGAAAAGAATTGAACCACTGCAAGCTGCTTCATTGTCTTTGGCATTTTGTAAAGGTCATTCATTACAACAACAACACCGCTTTTTGTTTTTTGTTGATTAGTAAAAAATCCAACAAGAATTTGCAGTAACCCGAATAAGATTGCTCCAACAAAAAGGACATATAAACCGAGATCATTTTCTTTTAAAATAAAATAGATTATAAACGAACCTGCTAAACCTGTCAGCAGCCAGATCATTCCATTTTTGTAAAGTTTGGATGATGAAACCGGATCAACAGGATAATTAATTTTATGAGAAGGATTTGTTTCAGCTTCTGATTCTGAAAATTCTTTTAATTGTTGGGGAGAATATTCTTTCGTTTTAATTATTGTAAATAAAACAGCAAAGAAGAAAACCGCTCCACCTACATAAAAAGAAAACTTAACTGAATCGGGAATCTCTCCTTCAGGAGCTATGTTTGAAATACCGAACCAGTTTGTCATCATATATGGAAGCGCAGATGCGATTACTGCTCCTGTTCCTATGAAAAAACTTTGCATTGAAAATCCGATTGTTCTTTGTTCATTCGGAAGCATATCTCCTACAAAAGCTCTGAAAGGTTCCATAGAAATATTTATTGAGGCATCCATTATCCATAACATTCCGGCAGCAACCCAAAGAACGGGAGAGTTAGGCATAAATATTATCGCTATCGAAGCAAGGATGGCGCCAGCCAGGAAAAAAGGTCTTCTTCTGCCAAGCTTGTTCCAGGTTTTATCACTCATATGTCCGATTATTGGTTGAACGATTAATCCTGTTACGGGCGCAGCGATCCAGAGAATCGGAATCTTTCCAATGTCTGCACCGAGTGTTTCAAAAATTCTGCTTACGTTTGCATTTTGTAAAGCGAATCCAAACTGGATACCAAGGAATCCAAAACTCATATTCCAGATTTGCCAGAAGCTTAGGCGGGGTTTCTGCATTGTGAACTTCCTTTATGTTTACGGATTTAAAATCTTTAGTTAAAATAATTGAAAACAAATTAAAAGTCGCTATTTTTGTTTTACTTTTAACTTAAGCTTTTATTTATGTTATTTGGAAACCGTTGAAACGGTTAAGAAATATTATAGTTTTTTTAACCCACGAATTAAGTCGTGGGTTAATTAGAATAAAAAAAACATAACCGTTTTAACGGTTTAACAAAACAGTAACGAATTAAGTTTATCAATAAATTCCGATTAGGTCCAAGTGAAGATTGACAAATATCTGAAGAAAATAATTAATGATTCGCCATCAGCAATTTTTTACACTCCTTCATATTATGATGGTAGTATAACATACTTTTTCCACGGCAAGCCGGAATTTATTATAACTGCCGATCAATCAAACTTTCACAAGAATTTAAAAGAGATTGATAATTGTATTTCCAAAAATTATTCAGGTTTTGGATTTATCGCTTATGAAGCAGGTTATCTTCTTGAAAATAAATTGAATGAACTTTTAACGAACGATGATACACCTTTGATGAAGTTTTTCTTTTATAAAAAAGAAAATGTTGAAAAGATTAGCTCATCCCAAATTGAATTTGATATTAATGAAGATCAAAGTTCTTACAGGATTAATAATTTTATTCTAAATACATCTAAGCAGGAATTTGAAAATGCAGTTCACTCAATTCATAATTACATAGCTGAAGGAGATACTTACCAGGTTAATTATACAATTAAAGGTAAATTTGATTTTGATGACGACATTGCATCACTATTTAAGAAGATGATTTTTAATCAATCGGCAAAGTATTCTGCATTAATAAATACCGGTGGTTCTTTTATCATTTCGCTTTCACCTGAATTATTTTTTTCTGCTGACAATAAAATTTTAACTACAAGACCAATGAAAGGAACTCTGCATAGAGGTTATAATAAAAGCGAAGATTCGTTGGCGATGTACTCTCTTAGGAATGGTGAAAAGAACCGGGCGGAAAATCTTATGATACTTGATCTTCTCCGGAATGATATGGGGAGAATAAGTGAGTTTGGCTCTGTAAGATTAAGAAAATTATTTGAAGTTGAGAAGTACGAAACTCTGCTGCAAATGACTTCCGAAATTGAATCCGTTTTGCGGGAAGACATTTCTTTCAGTGATATTATTAAGAATATTTTTCCTTGCGGTTCTGTAACAGGAGCACCTAAAATCAGTACGATGCAAATAATTAATGAAATTGAAAAAGAAGAGCGGGGAATTTATACAGGAACGATTGGACTTATTCACGAAGACAAAAAAATATTTAATGTTGCTATTAGAACTGTTCATCTTAAGAAAGAAAACGAAAATAACTTTAAAGGCGAAATTGGAATTGGAGGCGGGATTGTGTGGGACAGTAATCCTGAAAAA
>CAYNUV010000499.1:0-2715 GCA_964400245.1 uncultured Ignavibacteriaceae bacterium | reverse complement strand
AATGGAAGCAATCCACCAAAAACTCCATTGCCTATATGATAGGGAAGTGAGAGTGCAGTGTATCTAATCTTTGCTGGAAATGCTTCTACTAAGTATGCTGCAATTGGACCATAAACCATCGTAACAAAAATTACCTGTATAAAAACCAATCCTATTAATTGCAAAGCAATAGGGTTTGTAATTAAACTTCCAAAATCAATATAAGGAAGTACCTGTTGTGCAGGTTGAAGAGATGAATCAACCATTGTTAATGGTGTAAGGCTTAAAGCCCCGGTAAGAGGATTCTTCTGTGATATAACAGTTACAACATTAGATCCTGCAACAGATTGCATTAATCTGTAAATAGGAATATAGCAAATGGCGGCAATCAGACAGCCAGCCATCATAATTTTTTTTCTTCCGATTTTATCTGACAATGAACCAAAGAAAACAAAGAATGGCATTCCAAGTAAAAGTGCAATTGCAATAATATAATTTGCAGATGTTGGATTAACTTTTAAAATCGCCTGCAGATAGAAAAGAGCATAAAATTGCCCTGTGTACCAAACTACACCTTGTCCTGCTGTTGCGCCAAAAAGTGAAATAAGAACTTGTTTTAAATTAGCCCATTGTGTAAAAGCTTCCTTAAGAGGTTTTGCAGATGTCATCCCGTTTATTTTAATATGTTGAAAGATTGGCGACTCTTTCATCTTTAAACGGATATAGAGAGATATTGCGACAAGTGCAATCGAAATTAAAAACGGAACACGCCATCCCCACGAATTGAAATCAGCAACACTCATTGAATTCTGAACAATAAGAATTACAGCAAGAGAAACAAACAAACCAAGTGTTGCAGTAATCTGAATAAAGCTTGTATAAAAACCACGCTTATTATCAGGAACATGTTCTGCAACATAAACTGCAGCACCGCCATATTCGCCGCCAAGTGCCAATCCTTGCAATATCCTGATAATTAGCAGAATAATTGGTGCGGCTATTCCTATTGTTTCATAAGTTGGAATAAAACCTATAAGTGCAGTTGAACCTCCCATAATCATGAGTGTTACAAGGAAAGCATATTTACGTCCAATCAAATCACCGATGCGTCCAAAAAATAAAGCTCCGAATGGTCTTACAACAAATCCAACGGCAAATGTTGAGAGATAAGCAATAAGAGCAAGTGTGTTATTCCCTTTTGGATAAAAGAGAGGAGATATTATAGTTGCAAGACTTCCGAAGATATAGAAGTCGTACCATTCGATCATTGTCCCTACTGACGATGCGGAAATAACCTTCCAGATGCTATAGTTTTTTGCAGAATGATTGTAAGAGCTTTGAGCCATTAAGGTTTATCCGATAATTATTAATAAATTACGAACCAAGAGATTCGAGGCTCCCCTAACTATAGCCTCATTCATAAAACAAAGTTTTAGTATTTAGAAATGCCATAAAAAATTCTTTTTACTTTGTAAAGGATTTTGTGGACAAGATTTTCAGCTTTTTCAAATGCGAACATTAAACCTCTAAAATTTTTCCACATCCATTTCCTTTCTTTCATATGGTCAGCAAATCCATGGTAAATAGGAATTACAAATCCTTTATGTTGAAGATTAAAAGCAATAACAATTCTTGGACTATCACCATTATATCTTTCTACATAATGCCTTAGTGAAGCCGGAAATAAAACCATCATTCCTTCAGTTGGAGCTATTTTAAATTCATTCTCAAAAGGATCAGTATTGTTTATAATTTCTTTTGGCACCTTGCTATGGTTTTCAAATACAGTACTGCCGCCACTGTTTTTTTCTCCTGCATCAACATAAAAAATTCCTGACCAGACAGAACCATTTGTTAAATGCATATGAGAAGAATTATAGGAACCTTTCAGGTTTACATTCACCCACATATCCATTTGCCAGTTATTAAAATGCTGAAGTTTCGGTTTGTTCACAGTTCTTTTAACCACTTCATCTTTCATTCTATTTACATAACTGAGAAGTTTCTGCATCCCGTTATCATCTTTCCATTTTTCCTCGATGTGCCTTGGCGATGTCCATCCACCAACATTCGTTATTTTTTTTCCTTCAGTCTCTTTCATCTTCTGATGAACGAGTGGTTTCAATTCCTCAACGAGTTTATCCCCATCTGGAAGCCAATAAATCAATACCGGTGTTGGAAAAAGTTCTAAAAACCGGAGTTCTTTTTCTTCTATCTTAGATTCGGTTATATTCATATTAATATCTTTCCATCGTTAAGATTCAATTTACCGAAATAACAATAGTGATGCCATTAAAACAATGTTTATATTTAATTTAGCATTAAGATATTGAGCTTGCATCTATAAAAAAGTTCTTATATGATATATGTTAATCAATTTGAATAACGCTTATCCTGTGACTATATTTTGAATGTAATTTTTTAGGATAAAAATGCAAACAAAAGTAATCTTAGAAACAAACTTTCCTAAGTTAAATCTTGTAAAGCGGGGAAAAGTAAGAGATATTTATGATGTTGGAGAATATTATCTGATAGTATCCACAGACCGCCTTTCAGCTTTCGACGTTATTATGCTTCAGGGAATTCCTTATAAAGGAAAAGTTCTTACAAAAATTTCTGAGTTCTGGTTTAACTTCACAAAGAATATTATTCAAAATCATATTATAACAACAGATGTAAATAAATTTCCTTCAGAATGCCATCAGTATAAAGATGATCTTGAAGGAAGATCTATGC
>CAYNUV010000498.1:0-2718 GCA_964400245.1 uncultured Ignavibacteriaceae bacterium | reverse complement strand
CAATCATTGAAATCTCCAAGCACATAAACAAAATCTTTGTAAGGAGCTAAAAGAGCAAGCGTAATTGTAGTTGAGTTATCATAATTAATTCCATATTCATTTCCCGGAGGTAGAGCAGCTTCTTTAACAGGAGGATTTACAAAGATGATAAATTCCGTTGTATCGGTTAAACCGGCAGTATCAACAGCAACAGCAAAAAGTTCATTTGCCCCAGGTGAATGTTCAGCAGCTATGAACTCATAGTTAATCTGGTTTGTATTTGTTTGAGCAACCTGTACATCATTAACATATAAAGTAAAATCAGAGACTAATGTTCCTATTTCAGCAGCAGTAACCACAACATCAATAGTATCATCCTGTGAGGCAAAAGCGGGTGAACGAAGTGGATCACCAAACTGTAAATTAACAGTTGGACTATTAACAACAACTGTTATTCCCGGTTGGTAAAGGTCAATAAAAATATCAGGTCTTGTTTGCTGAGAAGCATTTGCACTTCTGACCACCAAGGTTAATGCAGAAATTTGTTCTGATGGATTTGTTACACTATAAAATTGTCGGGGATATCCAATTGTTAATTGATATAAATTTGTACCAAGTCTTGTTAATGCTGGTTGATTTGTATTATTTCCCCAATCACCAATTACATGCTGCCAATCACCCAGATTTGTATTAACGCCTGTATGAGCATATAAAGTTCCGGTATAATTAAGGAGTTCCTCTGCGCCAGATTGTGTAGCATCTAATGTAATTATTATGGAATCATTTTGAGTAGGAAATTCGGGAACAGTAACAACAACCTGCCCGAATAAAAAACCTTGAAGTATAAAAGCAAAAAAGTACAATGAACTTTTCATATCGTGTCCTTATTATTAAATCTTAGTTATTCATTAATTGATAGCTTGCCTTTATTCATGAATATTCTGAGTAATATTAAAAATATAAAACTTTTCCTTTTGTGTTTATTATAAAGGAATCAGTAATAATATCCATGATACTATTTTTGATTTTTGTATTAAGAAGTTACCCAAGCACTGAAGAAGTTTCAAGGGAGAAAACATATACTACTAATGCAATGTTTATTTTGAACGGATTAATAAGCAGTTAACCGATAAGGAATTTATAATTTCAGAAATTTAATATAAAATATTACCTTCATTCGTTACTTAAGTGCTTTATGCACTTCATTCCAATATGAACGGCGAAGTTTTAAAGATGCTGCTGCATCAGTTCTTATCTCCAAAACTGAAAATGTTTTTTTCTTCATTGCAATTTTAAATTCCGTTCCGAAATTTTCCCAGCTTTTTATTAAGGAGTAATTGCCGTTAAAAGATTCTACTATTGGTTTAAAGTTAAGATTATGTGGTGCAACAAAAAACTCCTTAAAAATCTTACCATATTTTGAAATAGGAAGCACTTCAAAAATTCCACCGCCATTGTTATTTATTAAAACAATTATTAAAGGAATTTTATATTTCTTAGCAGCGAGAAGTGAATTCATATCATAATAAAAAGCAGAATCTCCTGTAAGTAAAATTGATGGAATTTTTTCTACAGCAGCGAGCCCAAGTGCAGTTGATGTGATGCCATCAATCCCGCTTGCGCCACGATTGTTAAAGACAGTAATATTTTTATTTGTTACAGGGGCGAAGTAATCAAAGTCTCTAACAGGCATGCTGTTGGAAATCATTAGGTTCGATTTTTCCGGAAGGAGATTAACAAGTTCTTCTATTATTCTGCATTCATTCGGAAATTTAGATTTTTTAATAATCTTATTTCTTATATCAAGAGATATCCGGTCAACTTCTTTAAAAGATTTTACCCATCCGTTTCTACTTCTATCAAATTTTTGTGATTGAAGATGTTCAATCATCTTCTCACAAAATAAATACGGTTTGCACGCAAAAGATGCATTTGATCTGTTAGATGGATCGAACCAATCACCAAACTCATTTACCATAAACCGGATTGCTGTGCATTTTTCAAGATAAATCTCTAATGCTTTAGAAGTAATGGTTCTTCCAAACTGTAAAATTATTTCCGGCTGATAATTTCCATTAAATGATTCTGATCTGAGAAATCCTTCAAACGATGAAAGAATATTTTCTTTGCTATGTTTGCCAAAACGGAATTGTGAAGCTCCATCTGCAAGAATTGGGTAACCAAGAATTGATGCAAGCTTTTGGCAATTCTTGTGGAAACGCTCGTTATAGTTTTCAGGACCTGCAATTATTAATCCTTTTTTATATTTTATGAAATAATCAGCAAGCTCTTTAAACCATTTTTCGGAAACAATATCCTTTTCAATTTCTTTATAAAGATTTTTTTTAATGGGCAACACAAGCTCAGATGATTTAATTGCTTCTTCAGTAATTTCATCTGTAAAATCATCCGGCTCAAAAGGTTTCCTGAAAGGGAAGTTCAGATGAACAGGACCTTTTGAACGAACGACACTTTCATAAACAGCTCTTTTAGCAATTGCTTTTATATGCCTTATTCTTCTCGGAATTATTTCAGGAAGTCCAACATCAATAAACCATCTTATATGATTTTTATAAAGATTAATTTGATTGATAGTTTGATTTGCGCCGGTGTTTAAAAGTTCAGGAGGTCTGTCCGCAGTGCAAACAATTAAAGGAACTCTCTGTTGATAAGCTTCAATTATTGCAGGATAAAGTTCTGCTGTTGCTGTCCCGGATGTACAAACAATAACAACGGGGG
>CAYNUV010000497.1:0-2726 GCA_964400245.1 uncultured Ignavibacteriaceae bacterium | reverse complement strand
AATACTTGCAAAACACAACAATACTCGAAGTAGCAAGTTTTGTTTCGATGGATGGGAAGAATGTTATCCCATTTGATAGGATCGCTGAAAAAAGTGAGGGTGCCGAATATCTAACTTTAATAAAGGGTGATATTGATAATCTCGGAATCTTAATGGCAAACGGTTTATCAGGTGATTCAGATAGTGAGTTTGCTTCGATATCGCGGACGACAACAATGAGCAATCAATTAAAATATTTCTTTAGTTATTTCTTAAATGGATTTCTTGAGAAGTGGTGTGAAGATAATACTACCTACCTTTACACAGTTTTTGCAGGAGGTGACGATTTAATGTTAATTGCTCCTCACAGCCAGGCACTTCCTCTTCTCTACAGTTTAAATGAACAGTTTGAAAAATTTATTTGCCTGAATCCTGAAATTCATATCTCATATTCGCTTACTAATTTTAAACAGAATACTCCAATTAGAATAGTATCAGAATTTTCAGAAGAGAATCAGAGTGAAGTAAAGAATAAATTTAAGGTTACAAATCTTAAAAATATTGATGAAGTACTTAGTAATCCGGATTCTTTTTTATTTAATAATGATAAAGCAGGAACCAGGATCTTTAATACTGAGATAAAAAATTCGCAACTAAATAATCTTATTGAGTTGATTAAACAGCTTAAAGAATGGGTAGAACCGAAGAATACAAATGAAAGTTCTAAACTAACAATGGGTATGTTACAAAACTTAATGGTACTAAGTGAAATTATGAAAGAATACAGGAATAAAGGTGAAACAAAAGATTTGCTATGGCATCCCAAACTTACATACCAGGTAAATAAATTGCTTAAAAAAAATGGGAAATATTTAGATGAAAAGGTTGGAAAATTCTTTGAGAATATTTTAAAGATAAATAAAGACGATAAAGAAAAAGAATTTGAAAAATTACTTTATCCGGCAGTTTGTACTGTAATTTATTTAATTCGTAATTAAGAGGTAAAAAAATGGAAGGAAAGATTACAAAAGTATTCGCTGATAAAGGTTTCTTTTTTGTGGATAACGATTATTGGTGTCATAAGAATAATTATAGTAAAGCAGCAGTTGAAGGGGATATTGTTGAGTACGAACGTTCGGAAAAAAATGGAAAAAAGAATGCTGACAATGTAAAATTTGTCCGTTCAGCACCGAATCCCTTCAATGATTACATCAGTGAAATATCGAGCGGCTATTTTACAGAAAAAGATTATTTAAAGGAGAATCTAATCATTGAGTATCCTCAACTTCTGGCAAATTTATTTGTTCAAAAAGGAAACAAAGTGAATCAGGTTAGAAACTACTTTGATCAGGTTGTCAATATTGCAGGTGTCTATAAAATCAATAAAGACTTCAGACGTGTAAAAATAGAACTTAATAAATTAATCCCAATGGTTACAAAATCGTTTGATAAACAAAACATCTCAAATGAGTTTAAGGAATTTATTATTGAAAATGTTAAACAAGCTGTTAAAGATGAAGAATCTTTTATCAAGGGATTTCTACAACATTTTGAATGTTTAGTTAATTATTATCCATCAAAAATATAGGAGAGGTTTACTATGAGTAAATTAACTCATTACATGAAATGTACAGCACAAATTGAGATCCTTACAGGACTTCATATTGGAGGACCTAAAGAAGGATTGAAAACTGGTGGAATTGATAATCCGGTAATTCGAAATCCTATTACAAATCAACCATTTATTCCGGGGAGTAGTCTTAAAGGTCGTTTTAGAATGGCTTTAGAAGTTAAATATAGTGATATGACAAAAGAATCTAAAGGTGTAGGCCCATCCTCGGATAATACACATGTAAGTCAGGTTGTTAAGTTATTTGGGAATGCAGATTCTAACAAACAGACTGAACCTACAAGATTCATTTTTCGAGATGCCAAGCTTAGTCAGGGAAGTGAAGAATTTGCCCAAGGTGAAGAAAAAATCGAAGTTAAAATGGATAGAGAAAAAATGTCTGGATTTAGAGGTGGGAATAGAACCCAGGAACGTATATCAGCCGGTGCACGTTTCGACTTTGAAGTAATGATGCGTGTTTTTGAGAAAGATGATGAAAAATTATTTCTTACCCGCCTTGAAGAAGCTATTAAAATGGTTGAACTTGAATTTCTTGGCGGTTCAGGTTCACGTGGTTATGGACAGGTTAAATTTCATGATTTTAAGTGTGAAAAGATTGAGATATAACTATGTTCAAAAAGTTAACTGTTCACCTTAAATCTGGCGTGTTATCAAAATTCGATTCAGATACAACGCTGGGTATTTTCTGCTGGAGATTAAAAAATCTTCACGGTGAAGAAAAACTAAAAGCATTTCTTGATAATTACCGGAATGGTAACCCGGTTTTTACTATGTCAAACGGGTTATTTGATGTTAACGGAACTATCTTTTTCCCGCAGCCTATCTATGTCCCTGTGACAAAAATTCAAAAAGAATCAAAAAAAGAAAAAATCGGCGATATGCTTCGGTACAAAGAAAGCCAAAATAATAATTTCATTTCATTAAGACAGCTCAATGCATTCCTTATTAGTAATATCGGGGAGTACGCTAAAAAAGAGGCTGATATTTATGGGGACAAAAAAAGAAAAATGAAACTTACACCAGGATATACATCTGAACTAAGAGTTGGTGTTCAAATAGACCGTGAATCTCTTAAAAGCAAAGACGGTCAACTTTTCTCTTATCATCCAAGGTATCT
>CAYNUV010000496.1:0-2735 GCA_964400245.1 uncultured Ignavibacteriaceae bacterium | reverse complement strand
GATAATAGGCTCGGGTAACTTTTAAGATCACAGAGTAGAAAATTCCCATACATCCCATGCTAACTAAAACTGAATTAAACCATTCGTCATCTTGCAGAAGAACATTTTCAGGGAATTTGTTTTTATACTTTACAGGATCAGTAATGCCTTTTGATGGTTCAATTCTATATATCACTCCTCCTTCGCCTACAAGTATAATTGAAACGACACTGTTTGCAATTGGTCCTAAACTTATACCAGTACCATGAGTCGAAGTTGAAATGACGCCTACGATTGTTTGCGCATCATACCCTCCCATGTTATAAAGTGCTAATTTGTTTTTATCGAGAAGCTTGTTTAATTCCTTAATGGTTATTCCATTTTCAACATGAACCAGGAATTCAGAATCATAACCGATTTGTCTCAGTATCTCATCAGGCAATAAAAGACTTTTGTCAAGTTCAATAGGTTTGTTTAACCCATGACAATTAATGAGGAAATCAGTTGTTTGTAATATTTCGGAAAATGAATGTCCTGATCCAATAGCTCTAATTTTACAGTTTTCTTTCTCGGCGTTTTTTATTATCTCAACAAGTTCACTTAAAATTTCCGGTTTAAAATATTTTAAAGGATAAACAACTTGGTTTGCAACACAGTTTTCCCATTTCTTTCTGGAAGAATATTTCGGATAACCACCTGGTGTATTTGTAATATTTTGTGGTGTACTTTCCATATAATATTAATAAATTAAATCTGAATTTTTATTGGAATTATAAAATTTTATTAAATTTTTTTTACAAAAAATGATTTAATGATTTTTACAATATTATCTTCATCTTTAGTAAATGGTATTTCAGTATCAACTATTATAACTTCCTTTGGAAGATTTTGGTTAATGTCCCAATGGAATAACTTTGCGTCAACTCCTTCTAATAAAAGGAAAGTAAATTGCTTTACATTTCTGTAAAGTTCTTCTTCAGGAGCAAAGATTCCCATCCATGTTCCTGTATTATAATAAAAAGCGTCATTCGTAAATTTTTTTATGTCGGCATAATGAGTATGTCCAAATACAACATACTTTACTTTCAATAACTCAGCAATTCTTTCGGCATTACTTCTTATCTTAAATCTTATTTCTTTGGGTTCAATTCTGTAACTACCGGTTTTTTTTGCTTTCTTTTTTCTTAAATATGTTCTAAGACTAATTAAACCAATAGCAAGAATTAGTACAGCAAGTATCTCTGGAATTTTTGCTTTTACAAGTATATTCAGTAGAGGGTTATCTCTCACATTTCTTAAAAAACCAAACGGATCAGGAACAACAAGCAAAGCATATAATGGCAGTACCCAGAGTAATCCTTTTAAAGGTGATTTTAACATATTCCATAAGAAGTTTATCTTACCGGAAGATAAAATTGGTTCAGCTTTCATTTTATTAATCTCAAAAAGATTTTCTTCAAACCATTTTAGTTTATCCGGATCAGAATAAAATTTGGCAGCTTCAAGTCTTATTAATTCTTCGTTTCGTTTATCTATTTTAATTGATTTATCCCCAGCCTTTGACATATCTTTGGCTTTATTAAATGCTTTAACGACGTAACGAAATGCTGTACCAATTGCAGTAATGAAAATGTAAGGATGTTTTTTCCAAAATTCACCAAGATACTTTGAGAGCGGTCTAATATTATCGGAAAGGGGATTTACAGGTTCCATCCTGTTGGAAAAATATCTTATTAAGAAACTTGAAAGGTCTAATTCAATTTGATAGCTTACACCATCATAGCCAAATGGAAGAAATGGATTAAGGAAGTTTCTGAACGAAGTTGTGTATTCATATTGATTTCCATGTTCAACATATAACTTACCAGGTATGTAAAAGAACCATGGTAGGAATTCTATGTTGGAACGGATTAATTTTTTGCCATCACCTGCAGCAATCCGCTCCAGATTTGTAATAATTTTTTCCTGAACTTTTGACCAGAACAACTGGATATCATGATTTCCTTTCAGGATCTTAACGTAATTTCCTTTTGAGATAAATGAAGTTAATGCTTCAAAAAATTTCGGGTGGCCTTCAAAAATTTTATCTACTTGGAAAACAGCCGCAGATTCAGAAGTGCGAAGTCCGTAAGCCTCATTAATTTCTTCTGGAGAAATACCATATATTTTCTTTTCTTCATCAGTTGGGAAAACAAGAACCTGAAGAAAATCAAAAGAGTCTCCATTAATAATTAATAACGATGGGGAATAATCCTGAAAGTATTCGACAAATCTTCTGAAATCATCATCCCAAAAGAAGTCTTCAGTAACGGCCCAGGTTTTTGTAACCGGGTTTTTACCGTTTGTCATGTGTAGATCTGAAATTACCAGTATTTTTTTGTATTCCATAAACCCTAAAAGATTTAGCTGATATTATTAAACTCACCAACTCTCAGTTTACTATTGGAACTATAGTAGATAAATTAAATCTCAGTTTTTATAAACAACTGCAATATGCGATTTGAATTCTTTACCCCCACCAACTCTCAGGTTAACACCGGTTTGCCCCGCAGAAAAGTAATCCACCAATTCTAATGTTTGTGTCTCCAATACCCGTTTGGAAACTACATTAGAAAAATTTTATTGTCAATAGCTAATAGAAAATTTTTTTTGGGTTGTATTAGCAATTTAGAAATGTCAGTAATTAATTTATTAAATAATAATTAAACTATTGCATTAGGGTAACGGAAGGAGGGCGTAGCCCGACTGGAGTTACC
>CAYNUV010000495.1:0-2742 GCA_964400245.1 uncultured Ignavibacteriaceae bacterium | reverse complement strand
AAACATTTTGAAAAATAAGAAGGGCTGCTAAAACCGGATTCAAAAGCTATTTCAGAAATATTACCATTTTTCCTTTCTATTAACTTTAAAGCCTGATTTAATCTATATTTCCTTATAAATTCATGTGGTGAGGTTCCGGTTAAAGAAGTGGTTTTACGATATAATTGTGCCTTGCTCAAACCAATTTGTTTACTAAAATTATCTACATTAATTCCTGAATCATTCCAAACCTGTTCTGTTATTTTCATTAATTGATTCAAAAATTTTTCTTCCATCGGACTTAAAATTTTTATTGATGCATCGTTAGCAAGGTTTATTTTTTTATCTTTGTAGAGATTTCTAACTGCTGATGTAACCACAATTTGTCCTTCATTTGCTATCTCACATAATCGCTTCACCAATAGAATAGCTCCCCCAAAAAAATCATTTCTGGAAGTAACCGGATCTCCTGTGCTTAAACCAATTACAGCAAAAATTTTAGATTCATGTTTAAAACTTTCCTGTATTTCGAGCGCACAATTAACAGAATTTGTTACCGAAGTGAAAGATGCCATTAGTCCTTCATTTGTATATTTCACCTCACGACCATAATATTGTTTCAAAGCTTTGCGAATCAGTTCATAGCGAATGTCTGTAACTTCAATTTCTTTATCACTACCGGACTTTGAATCTATTAATAAAGGATGCTTTAAATCTATGTACATAATTGTCCGGAAAGCTGTTTCGTTAATAAACTGTTCGAATTTCTCCGAGCTTTTTGCCACTTCAGGATCCAAAATTCGGCCTAAAAAAAGTTCAACAATATTTCCTTCAACTTCTATTATTTGGTTTGGTATTAATCCATGAGAATTCTTATGCATTTCTTCGACAGATTTCTTATCTGAAGCCTCAATTAAGCAAAAAACAATTCCTCTGCCTTCATCAAACCAATACGTGAATGCTTTGCAGCCATACTTATCCTGGATATTAATATCTAATTGATGAGCTTCTGCAAGTGCCTTTGCTGTTGTACCGGGAACATCGTGGCGATCCATAAAAAGGGGCATGGCTATTTATTCTTACCTATTTAACTTCTTTTATACTGATACAGTAATTTATAAAACCAGTTTAATAATTTTTCAGATAAAGGGAAAGAAGAATTTTAATTGTGATAAATATTTTGGGTTAAGAGAAACTGAGAAAAAAAAATTCAACACTTTTTAAGGTTTTATTGAATCCCTGTTCTTCTTGGTTTGGTTTTTAAGGAATCCGGTACAATTGAAGAAGGTAAAGATTCAGGATTAAAAGTTATTTTACCTGTTTTATCTATATAAAGCCATTCTCCATAGTTTATATTTCCAAAATCAGTACTTTGCGGATATATTCTTGCAAGACCATTTCTAAAATTAAAAGCATTACGGTATTGGGTTTTTATTACAATATTTCCGGCTGTATTAATAAATCCTTTCCCCTTTCCTAAAAATGTACCTCGAGCAAGCCCATCAGAAAATTTAGAATGGGGTGCATAGCTATCTCCAGGATAAAAGTTATCTACTGAAAAAATCTCATTACCCTTTTTATCAATACCAAGACATGTCTTGTCAATTCGTACCAAAGCTACACCACCTGAAAAATCAGTAGCATCGTCGTACTTTAAATCTATTACTATTTCCCCTTTCTTATTTATATAACCACAAGCATGATAAATAAGTGTTCTGTCTTCTGTAGTATCTTTTCTCGAAACCATAGCAATTCCTTCAGAAAAATCTTGAGCGTTATCAAAAGCAGGCTTAATAAGGATCTTACCGATTGTGTCTATAAATCCCCATTTAATATTCTTATCAATTTGTTTATAAAAGCGTGCTATCCCTTCTGAAAATGCATAAGGAGTTATTTCCAAGGGTAGTTCTGTAATTACACTATCTTTCGAAATTAATTTGGTACTTTCACTTGTTTTTACAAACGCATAATTATCTTTAAATGGGGTTGCGTAAGCGAATGATTGTTTAAATAATAAATTTGCATCCTTATCAATATATTTAAAACTGCTCCCTCCAAAACCTTCTGTACCCATCCAGCTATAACTTATAAGTGCAATCCCCTCAGAGAAATAATCAGAAGCATATCCCTTCAAATCAATAATCAATTTTCCTGTTTTGTCAATAAAACCTCTTGTGTAACCTAAATCAGCGTAAGCCAGTCCTTCAGAAAAATCATTTGCCAAATAAAATTGTGGTTTAATTCTTATGTTTCCTTCACGATCTATAAATCCATAAAAGCCATCTTTTCTTATCAGAAATAAATCGGAATCTTTAATTGGAACATCTGTAGGCTCGGCAACTTTAATAGGATCGTTTGATATCTTTTTCATAATCCCAAAGATAGTAGTCGTATCAACCTGAAGTTTTATTACTCTTAGTGTATCTTTATTCTGTGATAAAACTACTGCTTGAGATATTAATAAAAGAAATATTATAAACTTCATTCTAGTATTTTTTTATTTTTTATTCCTAGTTTTTCAATAATACTGCATCATAGAAACACAAAAGAGAACTATAATTCCGAGAATCATATTTGTACGTGCTGCTAAAGACATATTCTTCTGTGCTTTAATAAATTCAATTGATGGCTGTTCACCGGGCTTTGGGGCAAGTTTACGAATCTTTGGTGAGAAAACAAATGTAACCATCAGCCCAAAAAATATCATCAAAAGAATTGCTGTATGCTTTACCGTAAGCCAGAAACCAAACCTTGATTCAGGAT
>CAYNUV010000494.1:0-2743 GCA_964400245.1 uncultured Ignavibacteriaceae bacterium | reverse complement strand
TTAAGAATTAAATCTATTGAGTATGTAAATGGTACCTCTACAACAACTTATTATTTTGATAATTTTGTACAGGTAGTCAATTCTTCTGGAACTTTTAACGAAACATATTACTATTATTACGACAAACTAGTTGGTAAAAAGAGTAATGGTCAAACTAATTATTACCATCCTGATGCATTAGGAAGCACGTCTCTTATTACAAATTCAGCAGGAAATAAGGTAGATGAATTAAGTTATCAACCATTTGGAGAGTTAACTAATCAAAGTAATGAGAGATATACATTCACGGGTCAAGAGCAAGACACTGAATCTGGACTTCTTTATATGAAAGCAAGATATCAGAATCCAGATATTGCTCAATTTATACAACCTGATCCAGTTATTCAAGATATTTACAACCCACAGGACTTTAACAAATATCAATATGCCCGAAACAATCCTACTAAGTATGTTGACTCTTCAGGGGAATATGCTGAAACTGCATTTGACATAGCATTTATTACTTATGACATTAATCAGCTTCGAACAGATCCTTACAGCGTTGTTAATTGGATAGCTTTAGGGGGAGATGTTGCTGGAGCTTCTTTACCATTTCTTACTGGAGTTGGACCTGGAATAAGAGGAGGAGCTAAACTAATAGATCATGTTGATGAAATTACAGATGCAAGCAAGATCGGTTTAGAAAACTTAAAATCATTTACGAAAGGAAATTTCAGAGAGAATGTAATTAGGCAGACAGGAGATTTAGGAATTGGAAAAGAAGCTCATCATAACTTGCCTCAACAATTCGCACCTGATTTTGAAAAAGCTGGAATAAACATCCATGATCCTATATTTGGATCTATGTTAGAAAAGACAGGGCATAGACAGACTGCTAAAGGATTTAATGCGGAGTTCAAAAGAGAAATTAGAGACGGACTATTCCAAAAGCCTACTGGTGAAATAATAAGAATTGCACGAGATATATCAAGGAGGTTTGGATTTAATCCAAGATTCTAAAAATGGAAGAGAAATTTTATATAATGTCAGAAGGTCAAGCAGATAAATATTTTTGGCTTGGTCCAGTTGATAAAATAAAAGAAAGAACGCCTGAATCTGAATTAGTAAAGTCTGGTAAAATAAAGAAGGTTACACCTATGAAAGGTACGACTCCAGGGGATATTATAAGTGGTTCTGCTGTTCCAACCTTATATTCTGAGGAATTAACTAATCTATTAAAAAAAGAAAGTATTAAATTTAAGGCCTGGAAAATTGAGATTATCTTAGATGAAAAAACAAGAAAGAGAGTTAAACAGCCTATTCCAAATTATTATTATATTGAACCACTGCTTTTTGTTTCCAAGATCTGGGATGTTGAGTCTTTTTCCCTTAAAGAAAGAGACACTTTAAGAAAGACTTTAGACGAATGGATGGAAAAAGGTTTTAGAATTATTTATAGCGAACCTGAAGATGAAAGATTAAAGGGATTTAGAAAAACTTTCTATAATATGTATGAATGGAATGGTTCAGACCTGTTTGGTGCTCAAGGAAGCAGTTACGTAATCGTTACTAAAAAACTTAAAAAAATAATAGAGAAAGCTAAACTAAAGAATATTAAATTTGAAGAATTAAAGGAGTATAAATATGGTTAAAAAATTAGTAACTAAAAAGAAGATGCCCTTTTCCCTTAAATTAATCTTTATTTGGATGATTTTTATGGTAATAAGGGGTTTAGCAAAATTAACTAATCTAGCAAGATTAGAAGAGAATTATACTCTTTTAGGAAAAGCAATGGCAATAACTAATTATGTTATTGATGCTATTGTGCTAGTTGCTTTTGTAATCTTAATTTGTATGTTTTTACTTAGAAAGAAAAATACCTGGAAATATTTTATTTTGCTAATCGGATTTATGATGATAGGCGTTCTAATCAGTTTTGCATATCTTCCTAAAATATTAGAATTACTTCCAATTGAATCCCAAGACTTTGTCTTGATTTGGACAGTAGGTGGGCAAATTCTTTTACTATTATTTTATACTTTGTTAATTTTCATAGCTTACAGAAAAAGAGGTTACTTTCAACATGGTTAAGATACTAAGCTCAATACCAATTATCTTATTTATTTTATTAATAATTCCAATTAGTTCTGCTGCTTATGATTCTTACAAACCCTATATTCATAATCCTCAAGTTCCAGAAAGTCCAAATATGGTTATTCAAGGAGATTATCAAACTTCTTTACTAACTGGAGAAGCTACCTATACTTATCCTTTAGATTTGCCTCCAGGAACTAATGGGCTTAAACCATTGGTATCTTTAGATTATAACAGTCATTCAACTGACGAAAGACCAGGTATTTTGGGAACTGGATGGTCCCTTACTGAAAACTACATCATGAGAGATATTAATGGCACTATTACTAATCCTTCTGATGATAATATTAAAATGTTTTTGAACGGTCAACTTCATGACTTTGTTTTTGTTGGTGGATCTAAAGATCATACTAAAATAGAGTCTTTCTTAGATATAAATAGGTCATTTGGAGGAAACAATACTTTCGGCTGGTATTGGGTTGTAAAGGATAAAGATGGAACCACTTACAGATTTGGATATAATGGTGACTCAGAACTTACATCTAACCAATATAATTACGCTACAAAGTGGAGTCTTGACTTAATTACAGATACTCATGGAAATAATATCTATTATACTTATCTAGAAAATCCTCATACAAATGACCTAGCTTCAGTATATCTAGATAAA
>CAYNUV010000493.1:0-2750 GCA_964400245.1 uncultured Ignavibacteriaceae bacterium | reverse complement strand
CTCCTCACTCGGTCTCCTCTTAAAACAACGCGGTTTCAAAGTAACAATCCAGAAATTTGATCCTTACATAAATGTTGATCCCGGGACAATGAATCCTTTTCAACATGGAGAAGTTTATGTAACAGATGATGGTGCGGAAACCGATCTTGATCTTGGTCATTATGAGCGCTTCTTAGATGTTAATATGACCAGGGCTAATAATACAACAACGGGTCAGGTTTATAACGAAGTTATTACCAAAGAAAGAAGGGGAGATTATCTTGGTGCAACTGTCCAGGTTATTCCTCATATCACAGATGAAATAAAAAACAGGATGACTACTCTTGCCGAACTTGGCGAGTACGACATTATCATCACTGAGATTGGAGGAACAGTTGGTGACATTGAAAGTCTTCCATTCATCGAAGCAATGCGACAACTGATGTTGCAGTTTGGAAGAAAGAATACAATGAGCATTCATGTTACCTTGGTTCCTTACATTCCTGCAGCGGGAGAAGTTAAAACCAAACCAACACAACACAGTGTTAAAAATCTTCTTGCGCTTGGTATCCAGCCTGATTTGCTTATCTGCCGTTCAGAAAGAAAGCTTACAAAAGAATTAAGAGATAAGATTGCACTTTTCTGCAACGTTGAATCAAGAGCAGTTATTTCTGCTTACGATTGTTCTTCAATCTATGAGGTTCCACTTGTCCTCGCTAAGGAAAAGTTTGATCAGATTGTTGTTAAGAAATTAAATCTTCAGGATAAGAAGATTAAGCTTGATGATTGGGAAATTCTTGTTGATCATATCAAAAACCCTGAAAACACCGTTGAGATAGCTTTATGCGGCAAATACACAGAACATCTTGATGCTTATAAAAGCATTATGGAATCATTTGTTCATGCAGGTGCCGAGAATAATGCTAAAGTTGTTGTCAGGCTTGTTAAAGCAGAAGAATTAAATGATAATCCTCCTGAAAAATATTTAAAGGATGTTCATGGTCTTTTAATTCCCGGTGGATTTGGTGAAAGAGGAATTGAAGGGAAAATAAATGCAATAAGGTATGCAAGAGAAAATAAGATTCCATTCTTTGGGATATGTCTTGGCTTGCAATGCGCTGTAATTGAATTTGCCAGGAATGTATGTGGAATATCCAAAGCTAACAGTTCAGAATTTAAGAAAAATAATTTTAGTGTGATTGACCTTATGCCTGAACAGAAGAACATTAAAGATATGGGAGCAACTATGCGGCTTGGTGCTTATCCTTGCAGCATCGAAGAAGATACATTTGCCTATAAAGCATATAAAAGTACTTTCATTTCTGAAAGACACAGGCACAGGTTTGAAGTAAATAATAAATTCAGAAAAAATTTATCAGAACATGGAATGATTTTCAGCGGACTTTCTCCTGACAGGCAGTTGGTGGAAATGATTGAACTGCCGGATCATCCATGGTTTCTTGGCTGCCAGTTCCATCCTGAACTTAAATCGAGAGCTACCAAAGCACATCCTCTTTTCAGAGAGTTCGTTAAAGCTTCTCTGATGTATTCAAAGCACAAAGAAGAACAGATTGTTGAAGCATAAGTAAGTAACTTGAAGATATAAAATGAGAAAGATGTTGAGATGATACTCAAAAAACTTACGATTCTATTTTTAATTTATATTTCCGTTTCGTTTAATTCAATTCCGCAAACTCAAAATGTATTAGAAAAAAATATTCTGAAAGGACTCGAGCATTCATATCATTTCAGGTGGGATAAAGCTGAAGATACTTTTCAGGATTTAATTGAAAAATATCCCAACAGGCCTGAAGGTTATCATTTTCTTTCCAGTGTATATGCCTGGTATTACTTAAACAGCAAGAATGAAACTGATTATGATTTATTCGTCGCCTATTCTGATTCTGCAATCGAAAAGGGAATAGAAGAATCGGATAAAAATCCTGATGATGATAATATGCTTTATATTGTTGGATCAAGTTATTCTTACAGAGCAATTGTTTTTGCTTCTGCAGAAAATTATCTAGATGCAGCCTGGGCAGGAAAAAAATCAGATTCATACTTGAATGATGCTCTTGAAAAAAACCCGGAATTATCAGATGCTTATCTTGGACTTGGCTTATTTAACTTTGCAGCCGGGCAAACACCTGCGGCTTTTAAATGGGCATTAAAACTTGCGGGAATAAGCGGAGATATTGATGCAGGAATAACCGAGATAAAAATTGCAGCTGATAAAGGATATCTTTCTAAAGTTGAAGCGCAATATTATTATTCCCAGGTTACTACAGAGTATTCATTAGCTTCAAAATATCTTACTTCGCTAGTAAAAAAATATCCTGAGAATATTCTTTTTAATTACTCTTTAGCTGCAGTAAATATAAAAGAAAGAAAACTTGATTCTGCCGAAAAAATATTAAGAAAAATTTTTAACCGGCAGGATGAAAAATTTATCCAGGTAATTTCTTTTTCTAATTTTTTACTTGGAGATGTTCTATACAGGAAAAATGAATTTGAATCTGCTATAGTTTATTATAAAACATTCCTGGAAACAACTCCAGATAACGATTACACGGGAATCGCTTCTTTGAGGTTAGGTATTAGTTATGAAATAAAAGGTGAACGTGATAGTGCAAAAATATATTTTGAAAATTGTAGTAACGGGAATATGGATATTGATGATGATATTTTTGCTAAACGTAAAGGATCAATTTATTTTAAAAGAACTTTATCTGAAAATGAAGTGGCTGTCATAAAAGCAGCGAATCTTATTG
>CAYNUV010000492.1:0-2752 GCA_964400245.1 uncultured Ignavibacteriaceae bacterium | reverse complement strand
AAAAGATCACCAAGAGTAGAAACTTCACAGGATAGAGGATAACCAAATCGCTCATCACTGTTTTCACTCTCTCTTGTTGACAGCTCTGAAATGAAATTAAGATCTTTATCAAAATTCTGAATTCTATGATTATTCTTATCGCTAACATAAACATTCAGAGTAGTTGCAAAGACATCAACAGGATCATCGAATGTTTCTTCAGTCCAGCCATGGCCACCGGTTTCTTTAATTAGGGTACCGAGAGTATCGTATTTATATATTTTATCTGTTCCAGAATCAGTTATATAAACAAATCCGGCTGAATTAAGATGAAAAGAAGAAGCTTTCTTAAATTTTCCAAAAGCATAATCAAAAGTAAATGTTTGGCAAAAGAGAGTTGTGGAAAAGCAAATTATTGCTAAAAAAGTCTTCATAGTGATGGGGTAAGATAAAAAATATTGAGGTGGAAATAAATGAGGAAGTGGTTAATGATTTTGAGGGAAAAGAGGAGTATATTTGAGAAGAAAAGAGAACTAATGATTAAAAATAAACTTGGGTTTTCACAGTAGAAAATAGAAGGTTTAAAAGTGATGGTTAATTTTTACAAATTAATCACTAAAGACAACGCATTACTATTTGTTACTTCAATTATACTTTTATGGGCATTAGCAGAGCATAGTCCCAACTACTATATAATCTTAAGATGGGTTACGTTTCTTGTAGCTATATATATAGGTTATAAGTATTATAAAACTTATTACTACATCCCAACTATGATCTTTGCACTCATTGCCATTACATTTAATCCTATTCTGCCCTTGTACTTTAGAAAAACAACCTGGAACTTTATTGATGTGCTAACAGCTCTAATAATGCTCTTCCCCGTTTTCCACTATTATTATATAAGAAGAAGATATATTACAAATGTTGAGTATAAATCATTAACAAAAGAAGAATATTTAGAATTGGATGCAAAGATAAAAAATACTCCTAAAAAAGAATGGAATAAGTTATGGAAGTTTATGAGCGAGCTGCCTCCGGAAGATGTTGCCTGTCCCTATTGTGATCGCACAATAAGCACAACCGACAGATACTGCCGGTACTGTGGAAAGGATTTATATGAACCCTCATAATTTCAAAAAGGTATTTTTCTTATTCGCAATAATAATTCAATTACTTTTTCTGGGCTGTAAGGATAAAGAAAAAGAAAAAGAACAAATGATACTAGATTTTAATGCTAAAGAAATTGATTTTGAAAAGTATAAATTTACGATTGATTTACAAGAAGAGATATATGATAAAACTATATTCTTTAAAGCAAAGTTAGCTGATATTTATATAGAGAATGGGAAGTTATACTATATGCTTCTTAATCTTGAAAGTAATTTAACGATATTTTTCAAATTAGAATCAGAAAATAAAAAGTCACTTGAAGGATTAGACTATGCAGCAGATGTTATAGCTGTTGCTCATATTACTGGGTTTGACTTTTATCAGATGGATCGCGAAATCAACACTCAAGAAGACTGGTGGATTTATCCCAACTTTAGTATGTAAGGGCACTCTTCAAAGAATAACAGTAAAGTAAAAATTTTAATTAATTACTTATGAAACATTGTTCAAACTGTGGTATAACTGTATTTTTTAAGATTCAAAAAGAAGATAAATTTTTTTGTTCAAATAAATGCTTAAGCTTCTATTACAACCCGAAATTTTGCCAAAATTGTATAAGCACAACTTCAGATAAAAGTGCTGGGAAAACTACGACTATTAATGGTTTTGGTACAGGTCTATTTTTTGAAAAAAATATTTGCCCAATATGTGAATCGGTGGTACAAATAAAATTTATATTCCTTTTCTTTGCTCCAATTATTCCTTTGGGTAAATATAGGGTGAAGTGGATTAATAAAACTCAATATTACAGTCGTAAACTCAAAAAAAAATGAATAGTAAAATAGGAATTTGAATGGATATTCTTTGGAAAATAATTGAATTTATTAAAATAACAATTGCTCTCCCAGTTTCACTTTTTACCTTATTTCTTATTGCTGCACCAAATGAATTATTAGACAAGATGAGTTTAACGAATTTTGTTTCTGAAAATAAAGGGGTGTTATGGTTAATATTTCTATTTTCTGGTTTGCTTTATATTCACGAAAAAGGGAAAAATTTTTTTGAATTAATAAAAAAGAAAAAAATTAAAAAACAAATAATGGGAGAAATAATTAGAAGTCTCAATAGTCTATCACCTCAAGAATATGCTGTAATTTACTATTGTTTGAGAGAAAATAAAAAGACTGTTATTGCTCATATGGGTAATTCTACTTTAATTTCTTTGGAATCTAAGCATATAATGCAAAGACCTTCGGGTTCTTATTCCATATTAGGTGTACCATTTACAATCTCTGATGGTGTTTGGGAATATTTATTGAAAAACAAAAATAATTTCTGCCCTAAAGAAAAACTCAACGATAAACAATACAATAGTGAGGTGAATAGATTTATAAATGATTTAAGAAATGTTTTGCGTGATTAATATGAAGCTGGATGACAGTTTAAATTTAATAAGTAACCTTCTTAAAGAAATCATTTCGTAGGGTTCTTCAATGTTGGAAAAATTTGTCAAATATTATTCTGATTCACAAGATATTTGTTTTAGATTTATTGAGACTCTAAAAGACATACAATTAGATTGGCAAAATAATTCACCCGGAATTTACATTCTCACTTCCCTCAATCTAACTAAAAATAATTGTAATTCGATAGCACTTTT
>CAYNUV010000491.1:0-2757 GCA_964400245.1 uncultured Ignavibacteriaceae bacterium | reverse complement strand
AAATATACAACAATGGCGGTAAAATGCTTCCTGAAAATGCAGGTATACCCCGCCCTGTTGATCTTGTTGAAAATGCAATTTGGGTTATTGGAGAAGAGGATGGCATTTTTAATGAGGGAGATTATATCCTTTTTTATGGCAGAGGAAATAGTTTTTGGGATTATGATACAACAACAAAAACAATTAAAAGATTTTTCCATCTGTACTCAAATTCTAATTACTATTTTATCACTTCAGGCGGAGCGATAGGAAAGAGAATCCAGGATAAACCAAGTCTTAATACAACTCCAGGTTTATTGCAGACTTCTACAAATGCTTTTGCCGATTGGGAAATTGATAGAATTAATGTGGGACAAAGTGGGCGACTTTCCGTTGGAGATGTTTTTTCGCAGTCTGCCACATCAAGAATATACATGAATAATCTTGATTTCAGAATTGAATCACAGCCGGTTACTTATAATTTCAGATTTGTTAATGCTTCTTCAAGCTCATTACCAATAAGGATTTATGAAAATAACAATCAGGTATATACATTTAGTATTAATGGATATGGGTCAAATCAATATTCTGCTGGTATTCCATTAGTTAATTCAGCTTCATTCAATGGTCCGTTACCTGAAAGCAGAAGTGTTTTAAAATTTGAAATAACTGCAAACTCTGTTTCCTCAGTTGGTTATTTGGATTATTTTGAAATCAGGTATCAAAAGGAATTAAAACCAGTTAATAATTATCTGCTTTTCTTTTCTTATGATACCACCGCAATAATAGAATATCAGCTCAGAGATTTTCCAAACACAAATATTAAAGTTTTTGATATTACTGATTATAGCAATGTAAAGATTGTTTTACCAAAAGACGGTTGGCCAAGCGGAGGAGAATTCAGGTTTCAATCAGATGAGAATGAGAATTTAATATCGAGATATTTAGCTGTTGGCAATGATGATTTTAAAACTCCTTTAAATCCTGTTCAGGTTAGCAATTCAAATGTGAGGGGTATTTCTGATGGAGCCCGGTTTATAATTATTACTCATAAAAATTTTATTGAAGCAACCAACAAGTTAGAAGCCTATAGAGAAGGTAGAGCTAATGTTCCAACTCCTGTCCCAATCTCAACAATTGTAGTTGATGTTCAGGAAATTTTTAATGAATTCTCTTGTGGTATCTCAGATGTTTCGGCAATAAGAGATTTTATTAAATATGCTTATAATAACTGGGTAACAATACCAGAATATATTCTTTTCTTTGGTGGCGGAACTTACGATTACAAAAATCTTGAAGGATATAGTTCAAATTTTATCCCGACATGGCAAACTACGGAAAGTTTAGCTCTTTTAAATTCATATACCACCGATGATTTTTTTGCCAAGATTAATGATGGTAATGATACACAAGTAGATTTTGCTACAGGCAGAATAACAGTAAAAAATTTAAATGAAGCCAACAAAATTGTTGATAAAATAATTGAATATGAAAATAACAGTGATGCCGGTTTGTGGAGGAACCTTATTACATTAGTTGCTGATGATGCATATACATCCTCCGGATACGAAGGTAATCTTCATACTGAGCAATCTGAAAATCTTTCCAGAAATTACATCCCTGATTATTATGATATTAATAAAATTTATATGGCTACTTATCCTGTTGTTCTTACAGGAAATGGTAAAAGAATGCCTGAAGTAAATCAGGCAATTATAATCGCCATCAATGAAGGTAATCTTATAATAAATTATATTGGTCATGGAAATCCCGAATTATGGGCTCACGAAGTTGTTTTTGACAGGAATATTTCTATCCCTCAGTTTAAAAATCAGAACAGGTATTTCTTTTTAGTTGCTGCAACATGCAGTTTTGGTTATTTCGATATACCAAATTTCAGAAGTGCATCTGAGGATATGTTATTCTTTGATAATGGAGGATGTATTGCAGCATTAACTGCTTCCCGGTTAGCTTATTCTTTACCAAATGCCCAATACACTTACCGGTTCTATGATGAATTGCTAAATTCTCCAAAAGATTTGAATGGTTTTAGTATTACAATAGGTAAAGCAAATTTTGAATCAAAACAGAGTTTCACAGATATTAACACTCAAAAATTTTTGATATTTGGAGATCCAACTTTACGACTGCAGATTCCAAGGTTTCAGGCAAGCATTGATACTTTAAATGGACAAGCAACTGTTTCAACAGATATTCAACTTAAAGCATTAGGAAGAGTAAATTTAAATGGCTTAATAAAAAGACCTGATAATTCTTTTTGGGAAGATTATAACGGTGAAGGAATTTTAAATATTTATGATTCGAAGAGAACTGAATTTATTCCTTTTGGACAGACGACTTACCCTGTTACAATTGCCGGTGGAGTGATTTTCAGAGGAAGAATCTCAATTACAAATGGGAAATTTGCTACTGATTTTATAGTTCCTAAAGATATATCATACGAGAATAACCGTGGTAAAATTGTTTTGTATTTTTTTAGAACTAATGATGATGGCTTAGGATATACAGATAAAATTATAGTTGGCGGAACGGATTCAACTACAGTTAACGATGGAACAGGCCCTGAGATTGAAATTTATTTTGATGATCCTTCATATGTTAATGCCTCCTTAATTAATCCTGATTCAAGATTAATAATTAAACTATTGGATGAAACAGGAATTAATACAACCGGAACCGGTGTTGGGCATCAGCTTGAAGGAATTCTTAATGATAATAGCGCAGATCCGATAGATTTCTCAGGATACTTTACAGGTG
>CAYNUV010000490.1:0-2762 GCA_964400245.1 uncultured Ignavibacteriaceae bacterium | reverse complement strand
GGGGAGAAGCTTTTATAATTCTTCTGCTGTAAATATGTCCCTGAAACAAATCCCTCAATTTTCATCTGATTTTGATGGTTTCCTTTAATTATAGAAAATTATAATTAAATATAATGAGTTTCCCTTTATTATGACAAATTATAATTAAAGAGAACTCACCCTAAATCCCTCTCTTAAAAAGAGAGGGACTTTTAAAGCGTTCACCCCTTCTCTTTGTAAGAGAAGGGGATGGGGGTTGAGTTCATATAACTTAATAATTGCAACTCAAATTTATCAATTTCATTTAATCACTTATCTAATACATATAACCAGTTTTCCTTTATTATGACAAAATGTAATTAAAGGAAATTATATTTCGAATTCTGCCCAAAGTATCCTATGATCGGAAATATAGTAGCGTAAATAAGCACGGAATTCAGCAGGTGTAACATTTTCCCACAAACTTTTAAATACGGCTCCGTCAAAATCAAAAATACCCAGGTTACCGGTGAGTTTATCTTTAGTATGCCCGGGGAAAAACATAATCTGGTCATAGTTTTTATCACCTGTAATGTTAGAGCCGATCTTAGTTGAGTGTTCCGGCTTTTGAAGTCCCCGTTTCCTTAGAGCATCATATACTACATCACCGGGTTCTACTTTTGGGATATTGAAATCGCCAACAACCAATATATCCTTCACATAACTGTATTTACTTTTTTGTCTCAGATCAGCCCATCGTGCAACAGCATAAGCTTCAAGCGCTCTTCTGTTTTTATCGCTTGTGGAATCGCTGCCATAATAGAGGTGAACATTAGTAAACAAAAATTTAAAATTCTTTGCAGAGAAAGAACAGAAAAAAGGATTCCGGTCAAATCCTTCATATTTATTTGATATACCTTCTATAGCTATATACTTCAGATCTTTTGGAGGTACACCTACTTCACCAAATTTTTCCAGCAGCTTTATTTTTGATGAATCATAAAAGAATGCCATCCTCTCATTATTTCCTGCACTATCTGAAAAAACAGTAAAATACTTATTCGGCAGAAATTTTTGAATAGCTCTTAAACCTTCAAGGTTGTCATTTACTTCCTGGAGAGCAATAAGATCAAACCAGCTTATTAATTCTGCTAATAATTGATACTCATTATCGGTTCTGTCCTGCAATCCTAAATTTGCAATATTCCATGTAGCTAATAAAAGTTTGTTACTGGCTTTTGCAGGGATGCTTCTTCCCGGTTCATTATCACGATAATCTCTTAATTTTTTTTTCTCTGTGTTTGCAACAAAATTATGATAATACGATGGTTTAGGAAATGAAGGCATAGCAGACTCCTTTCTTTCTCCCAAGAGAGTGTTTAATAATTTATGGTATTTTTAATTAATCCCCCACCATATTTAAGAAAAAGGGGAGCGATAAATCTTGAATATAACTTAGCTTAAATTATGAATTATTTCAACTCGGAGTAGTGAAGTATGGAGTTTTGAAATGGTTAAATGATTGAGGTCGGATATAACTTTGAAAAAACAGGTTCAACCTTTATTCAGCCTGAAGTTTTTTGAGGTAGCGGAAACTCACAAGCTTTTTCTTTCTTTCATCCCACAGGCTTAAGAAAATGCTTTTTAGACTTTTACGCAAAGTTAAAACAGCACTGGTATGCAAAACAGGATTTTCTTTATGGCATTTTTCCAACCTGTAGTTTGGAATTCTAGGGCTTAGATGGTGAATATGATGGAAGCCAATATTACCTGTAAACCATTGTAAAACTTTTGGCAGCTTGTAGTACGAGCTCCCGCTCAATGCAGCTTTGGTATAATCCCATTCATCCTGGTTAGCCCAATATGCATCTTCAAACTGATGCTGAATAAAAAAGAGCCACGCCCCGGCTGATGATGTAATAATTGTAACCGGCAGTTGAATCAATAAAAATGTTTCCAACCCGACTAACCAAATCATCCCGCCGATCAATAAAGCAATAACAAGAGTTGTGTAGTAAGTGCTTGAAAAAACAGGTTTCAATTCTTTTTGCCTGAAATTAGGGAACCTGTAAACAATTAAAAAAAGTATTGCCGGAATGAAGACGAATAAGAATAACGGGTTCCTGTAAAGACGGTATTTAAATCTGCCCCACTTGGATCTTTTAAGATATTCATTTACAGTTAATGTATAAATATCACCAATGCCGCGGTGGTCAAGCTTGCCCGCACTGGCATGATGTATTGCATGACTCTTCCGCCAGTAATGATATGGAGTTAAAGTAAAAATACTGCAGAACATTCCGCACAATTCATTTGCTTTCCTGGAATTAAAAAAAGAGCCATGACCGCAGTCATGCTGGATAATAAAAATTCTTGCTAATAAACCTGAAGCGGGGAGAGCTAACAGAAGCGTTAAGAAATAACTCACTTCAAGACTGAAATACATTAATATTAATGCAAGAATAAACAGTGTAAATGAATTCAATAACTGCCAGATACTTTCCCAGGTATGGGATGAATAATATTTAGCGACGAGCTTTTTCCATTCAGAGCCATCAAATGATGGAGACATAATTCCTAAAGATTTTTTTTAAACAACTTAAGTTACCAAAAAACAGTTTGGTAAAAAATGACGCTTGATACTTCCATTGGCTCACTTCTCCAAGAAGTACAATAATACAGACATTACCAGTATATTCTGGTTATTGCAAAGATCCGGCTGAAGTGCTTGAGCATCTGGTTGCAACAGTGGTGAGAACGCAAAGTAAGCAGGAATGAATCGTTAATGTTGGATGCTTGGTACT
>CAYNUV010000489.1:0-2764 GCA_964400245.1 uncultured Ignavibacteriaceae bacterium | reverse complement strand
TGCAGCAAAACTAAAGAAGAGTGTTTAGTTAATTGACGATACTGCCTTCCCCATCTTCCATCTTCCATTACTGTATGGTTGGTTTACCAAGTAAATACATTTGGCCGGTTGGCTGAGGGACTCCGCCTTTTGGTTCAAGAGTAACTGCGAAAGCATTTATCATTTCTTTATTTACTTCTGCAAGGTTTTCTATCTTATAAAAATTTTCAACTTTATTTTCAACTTTGAATACGCCTGCACTAATTGGTTTATTTTCTTTAATAACCCACAACTGGTAATCTTTATCTTTGGCTATTGGAGGAAGATTTGAAATCTGAAGCATTGCAATTTTTCTATCAGGGTCCCAAATTATTTTTCCATAGCCGGAAGGATTAACCTCCAGACCATTCATTATAACAACTTCAATTTCACGCGAAGTTAATACACTTAATAATTCTTTATTCTTCTCAGCTTCATTTTCTAATAATGTAATTTTGCTTTGCTGAGTTGTAATTGTCCGATCCAAATTAAATACAAAACTAATAAGAAAAACAATTACAATTGCTAAAGCTGCTGTAATTGCAAGAGCAAACTTTGGTTTGTTAAGCCATAAATAACCGGCAAATTTTTCTAAAAATCCTTTTTCTTCAATGCCGGGTTTAATACTATTTAAAATTTTCTTTTTTACTGAAGGTGAAGGCTCAACTAATTCTGAATTTAACGGAAGATGCAAAACTATTTTCTTCATCTCCAGGAATATTTTATTAAGCTCATCATCCTTCGTATCCAAAGCATTCTTCAGCTCAGTATAATCTTCCGGCTGAATCTGGTTAAGAAAATACTGGAAGCATAACTCTTTAAATCTGTCTTTATCCATTTATTTTTTTATCAATTAAAATTTATAATACCTTTGAAAGTAAATTTTCTAATTTGATTAATGCCTGTCGGGTTCTTGTCTTTACAGTTCCCAACGGGACATTAAGCACTTCGGATATTTCCATCTGTGTGAATCCATCATAGTATGCTAATTCAATCACCTTTTTTTGTTCAACCGGAAGTTCATCTAATGCTTTTGTTACAATAGCTGTTCTTTCCTTTTCATCCAACATATAACGTAAGTCAACGTTAGATTCCAGGTTGTATTTTTTTTCCAGTTCCATTTCATCAATTTTATTTAAGCCACTTAGATATGCTTGTTCCTTAAAATTTTTTGACCTGATTCTATCAATTGCTTTATTCCTTGCCAATGCAATTAACCATGAATAAACATTTCCTTTTTGGGTATCAAATGATCCGGCTTTATCCCAAACCTGTAAAAAGATTATCTGGAGAATTTCTTCAGCATCTTCCTGATTTTTAACAATCCTGAATATCAGGCTATACAATAATTTTGAGTATAAATCATAAAGTCTGGATAAAGCATTTTCATCCTTCAAAACGATTCTCCTCATCAATTCTGTTTCTTCCTCAGAAGACTTCCTGTTTATTAGAATTGCAAGTAAATGTATAAGCAAAAAAGAATGCTCCTATTATCAAATACGTAATTATTATAGTAAAGGATTCAACGGCGGTGAATTTTAATCAATAGTATTTTGAAAAGCAATTATAAAATGAAATGTTTTGTCACATAACTAAAACTTAGCTCGACTTTCTTTAACTCAAATAAATCCAACCGGGATATTCTTACGTATTATCTAAAAGTAAGAGGTTCGTCACTTTAAAAACTATACTGGGCAGATAAATCAATAATAAGAAAAGAGATTATATGAGAATTCATATCAATAAAAATTCATATAGATATTTTTTGTTTGTTTTTCAAATTACTTTTTTATCAAACTTAATTATAGAAAATAAACCTTTTTTAACATTCTTTATTTTATATCTCTGTTCAACCTCTTACTACATCTATTTACCTGAAATTACATTTGCTTTCTATTCCGACCTTAAGCAAAGCATTTTAACGACGCAAAAAATAAAATCCGTTCTAATCAATTATCAATCACAATAAAGAAGGTAGTAAAATGAAAAGGCTTGTTTTGTTTCTCGTTTTAACATTTGCAGGGGTAAGCATGATGCTTCTTGTTCAGCCGGAAAAGACTGATGCATCAAGTCATCGTGAAGCTCCTCTGATCAGTAATGATCCGCTTGCGGACAACACTGATCTTTATGCATTCCGTTCGCCGGATGATCAGAATACTGTTACTATAGTTGCCAATTATATCCCGCTTGAACTTCCTGAAGGAGGACCGAACTATGCAACATTCGGAGAAGGTATCCGCTATGAAGTTCACATCAAGAATCAAACTTCATCAGGAGCTTTGGGTACAGCAACTGATGATATTACTTACAGGTTTACTTTCTCCCAGACCAATCAGGACCCAACCACATTTTTCAACATAAGGTTGGGACAACAAAATCTTAAAACAACTTACACTACAGAGAAAAGCACTGATGGCGGCTATTCCTGGCAGACAATAGTAAGTAATGGAGTTGTTCCTCCGAATAATATTGGGCAAAGGTCAATTGAGGGTGGTGCGGGACTAAGTACATCTTATTCTAATCTTGTAAGTGGTGCAATCACTACTGCAACAACCAGTGAAAAAGTTTTTTGTGGTCCTCGTGATGATCCGTTCTTTGTTGATCTTGGTGGTGTATTTGATCTTGGACAAACAAGAGATGATTACGGAGATGATGCAAGTAACTCCGAATATGCAAGAGATGCAGTTGCAGGATTCAACACTCACGCAATTGTTTTGCAGATTCCAATCAGCAGTCTTCAGAAAGA
>CAYNUV010000488.1:0-2764 GCA_964400245.1 uncultured Ignavibacteriaceae bacterium | reverse complement strand
CTTATGTTTTGCAGGATGGATGTTTTTAAGAAAGTTGGATATAATGAACCTCCTAAATCATGGGAAGAGCTTCTTGATCTTTGCAGAAAAATAAAAGCACTCCATCCCGATGAAGAGAAATATGCAATTTATCTCCCGACGAACGAATGGGCTCCTTTTGTAATATTTGGTTTACAAACCGGAGTCGAATTATTAATAGAACATAACTCGCTTGGAAACTTTAGCAGTAAAGGATTTACAGAAGCATTTCGTTATTTGACTAATTATCATAAAGAAAACTTAGCACCTATAGGAATCTCACAAGTTACGAATGTTTATCAGGCTTTTGCTGATGAATATTTCTGTATCTATATATCTGGTCCCTGGAATATTCCCGAGTTTAAAAAATGGATGAAAGGTTCATTATCTGATTCCTGGATGACAGCTCCTTTACCAGGATATAAAGATGAATATCCGGGAGTTTCTCTTGCCGGCGGATCAAGTCTTGTTGTATTTAATAATTCAGAGCATAAAGAAGAAGCGTGGAGATTGATTGAATTTCTTTCCCAACCATCATCACAGGTAGAATTCTATAAATTGCTTAATGATCTTCCGGCAATAAAAGAAGCGTGGAAAGATCCTATCCTGAAAGATGATCCTTATATGAAAGCATTTTATGAACAGTTTTTTCATGTTATAGCAACACCAAAAGTTCCTGAGTGGGAACAGATTGCTTTCTCTAAAGTTCAGCAGTATGCAGAACTTGTTGCCAGAGATGTAATGAGTACGGAAGAAGCCTTGAGAAAGCTTGACCATGATGTTGATAAAATTCTTGAAAAACGCCGATGGCTATTATCGCATAAAAATGATTAATTAAAATGGAAAAGTCTGCAATAAGGTCAGTTTATTTTTTCCTTGCACCGGCATTATCGGCAATTTTTATTTTTTTCTTCATTCCTGTAATTGCAGCTTTCATTATCAGCTTTACAGATTTTGATATTTATGCACTTGGAGATTATTCCACCGTAAGATTTATTGGGTTAACAAACTATTTTGAGTTATTTAATGATCCTCTCTTCTGGACAGCCCTGAAAAATACTTTTTATTTTGTACTTGTATCAGCACCTTTATCAATTATGGTTTCACTTGGTGCTGCAATATTGCTTAACTCAAAACTCATAAAATTTAAAGCGATTTTTAGATTAAGTTATTTTATTCCTGTGGTAACAACATTAGTTGCAGTCGCAATAGTCTGGCGTTTTATCTATCACCCCAAATTTGGAATAATGAATTATTTCCTAAGCTGGTTTAATATTAATCCGGTTGATTGGCTTGGCGATCCTGTCTGGGCAATGCCTGCAATTATTTTGATGTCTGTCTGGAAAAACTTTGGCTATAATATGATAATATTTTTAGCCGGATTACAAAATATTTCGGAAGAACTTTATGAAGCTGCAGAACTTGAAGGCGCATCAGGCTGGCAGAAATTTAAATCCATTACTTTGCCTATCCTTGCCCCGACAACTGCTTTTGTAAGCATTATTACAATGATAGGATTTTTCCAGTTCTTTGCAGAGCCTTATATAATGACACAAGGCGGACCATTGAACAGCACTTTAAGTATTGTGCAATATATGTATCATGAAGGATTCAAATGGTGGAATATGGGGTATTCAGCTTCAATAGCATTTGTTCTCTTCTTTATAATTTTTATCGGGACGTTAATTCAATTTAAATTACGAAAAAGCCATTAATGATGAGAAGAATTTTTCTATATATATTTCTGATTATTACATCATTAATTACTCTTGTCCCGTTTATCTGGATGCTTGCCGCTTCATTTATGTTTGATGGTGATGCAAGTGTCTTTCCCCCAAAATTTATTCCTGATCCTTTTACTTTTGTTCAATATGAAATTTTGTTTGAAAGACTTAGTGTTGCAAGGAATTTTTTTAATAGTCTTTTCTTATCTGCAACAGTTACTTTGATCTCTTTATTTTTTAATTCGATGGCTGGATATGCATTTGCGAAGTTCAGGTTTAAGGGAAAGAATAAACTTTTTAATTTACTCCTTAGTTCTATGATTATTCCGAGCCAGGTAACAATGCTGCCTTTATTTTTAATGTTGAAGTCAATCGGATTAATTAATACTTACATGGCAATTATAATTCCGGGGCTCGCAAATATTTTTGGAATATTTTTAATAAGGCAGTACGTGATAGCAATTCCGGATAGTCTTATAGAAGCTGCTAAAATTGATGGCGCCACAGACTTTCAGATTTACAGGAAAGTTATCCTTCCACTTGCAACACCAATTTTAGTTACACTCGCCATCTTTACATTTCTGGGAACCTGGAATGATTTCCTCTGGCCATTGATTGCACTAACTGATAATTCAATGTACACATTGCCTGTTGCTCTTGCCAATCTTATGGGAGAACATACAAAAGATCCTGAGCTTATGATGGCAGGAAGTGTTTTAACTATAATACCGGTTATAATTGTATTTCTTGCTCTGCAGAAGTATTATGTAAGAGGTATAATGATGGGAAGTGTAAAAGAATAAATGCAGTCCCTTCTTTATGTATTAGTTTTTTTTTTATCTGTTCTTCAATATTTCCCCAGCAAGACTATGAAACTATAGCAACTGCAGGCTCAGTTCAAATTACGGTTGAAGAATTTCGAAATCGTTTTGAGTTTATGCCTCATCTGAATTATTCCGATGATAATCCCGATACATTAAAAAAAGAATTTCTCTATTCATTAATTGCTGAGAAACTTTGGG
>CAYNUV010000487.1:0-2777 GCA_964400245.1 uncultured Ignavibacteriaceae bacterium | reverse complement strand
GTTTCTTGAACTTTAGGAAAACCTAAATTTTCGTTAGGAAGAATAATTCTTATATAATATTTATCCTTTATGTACCTAAATCTTAATCGACTTTGGGTTGTTGGGTTAAGGATGTAATGATTATTCTTGTTATCAAATACAGCAGAGAATTCAAACGCACCTTCAATTATTTCAGTTTCATTTTCGAATTTAAAATTTAGACGAGGATAGTTTTCCTTTAACCACCTCCTATCATCAATCGATATGTTCATTAAATTTTAGCTACAATAAGGCTTAGATACTACTGGTGCTATTATTTCCTTTGAAGCATATTTGGAAGTTTTTTTATTATTTGTAATATTTAATAGCTTCTCAATAAGTTCAATGATCTGATTTTCAGATTCAGAGTCATAAATTTTATTTAATATTTTTATTGCATCATCTCTAAATTGTAAAGCCAAGTTTCTTTCGTTTTGAGTTAAATTGTTAATATACTCATCAACAAACCTAGAGGAGTCTGCTTTATCTGGAATCTTAGCTTCTATTAGACATTTATCCAATTGATTGTAAAATTCAGTAATAAAATCAATCACCTGTATAACGTTATTGTCTTTACAAATTTTATTTACTATCAGTTCCGTGTGAAAAGATTTCAGAGGAAAATTAGAACTAATATTTTTACATCCCTTTCTCCATTTTTTAGCGAACTTGGCAGTTTTTCTAAAATTACCCTTTGTTAATAAATCTAATTTAGTTGCATCTTCAATGTATCCCTTGGGATCTGATTTTATCCATTTTATTACACTCGGTTTTGATTCATATAATAACCTTCTTTTAGATATAGACAAGTGAGAAGATTCAGGTACCCAAAATATTCCTGTCTCATCTGGAATTGCTGGTACTACATCAATTGAAAATTCTTCTTCTGTTCCAAAAAAAATACCAACAGAATGTGGTTGAGGTTTAATGATCACAACAGCTGGGTATTCATCTTTTAAAAAATCTGCAAGATCATTTATAACATCATCTATATCAAATGCTTGATGTTCTAATAAAAGTCGTTTATACTTTTTATAATCTTCTTCAGTCAACACATAAAATACGTCCAGATCATTTACTGGAGTTGTAGATGTAAATCTAGCATATGAGCCGTTTATAAATGTCCTTCCCTTTAGAATATCTTTAAGTTCATCATACCTTGTACTGATATAAGTTTGTTCTTTCTTTGTTGGTGAAAGATTTTCTTTAATATACTCAACAAGAATTTTGTTGATATTTTCTTTTTCCATAGTATTACCTTTTAATTAACACTAATTAAATAATGATTTAGCATATTTATTCGATTCTATCAATGGCGCAGCATCAAATTTTTCAATTCATTTTTTTTCATAACTCGTAGTAATCATTGCTGTAACAATATCATTGAGTAACCTACCTCTAAAGTTTGTGACCGCAGTGTGTCTATGTCCATCCAGATTCTTCATTTGCTCTTCAGGAATATCACCTAAGTTTCGAGGAGCATAAACTATAAGTGCACAAGCATCAGGTTTCTTTTTAAGAATATCATCGATATAGTCTTTCCAATCATGCCAAAATACTAGAAAGAGGCTTGCTTGTTCACAAATACCAAGGTCTTCTCTTTTGGTAATTTCACAAATATTTTTTGAATCAAATAACTTGGAGTCTAATAATAATTTTTTTAGACTTGATAGATTATCATTCATTGCAAATATCGCTATCTTTCTTTTTGCTAATCCATTTCCCAATCTAAAAAGGGCTGGGGAAATTCCCTTTATCCATAAAATCGTAGCCCAAACGGCTCCTGCAAGAACTAAGCCCGTTGAAATTATTCCTATTATTTCAAATATCTTTAAAAATGTATTCATATTATTTTAATCCCTTTTATCCTCTAGGTGGATTAGGATCATTTCCATGACTATCTGATTGTGATATCCTACCATCTTTATTATGTATCTTTAATTCTGTCTTTTGGTTTTGACTAATCTTTCTTGCAATATCAATTGCATTACTTTTTTTGTCAGTATGAGCAGATGCCTTTTCAGCGCCGCCTTTCTTAACATCCCACCCACCTTTAGGATTAGGAACTACGTGATGTGTTTTTGACATTTTAATTTCCTTTCAACTATTTAAATAAAAATTTGAGTCGGTTATCACCGACTCAATAAATTATACTGAGTACTCTGTTACTGGATTGGTTCCGAAATGAACTGCTACATCATAATGTATTATTTTTGCATTAGTTGCAGCTTTAGCCACATTTGACTTTGTAATTGTTAAAGCACTGACTTCAGATGCCCCTTCTTCAAAAGATGCTTTCCAAAGAGTGGTTAATCTATTTAGTTTATACCAATTTAATTTACTTAAGCTATCGTTAAAAATAGTCCTTTGTTCTGAAGATGTATTCTTCAGATCCACAGTTAATACAGCATTTATTTTCATTTTAAACCTTTCAAATTATTATTTTTAAGCTGATGGAAACACCAGCACCATTAAATTAATCCTATCTACAAGCGGTTGTGTTGACACAACTGCACTTTATAGGCACTCAGATAAACTGAGAAGATTATTAGGTTCTTGACGTCTATTCATTTTAACCTCTAAATTTCTTATACACTGGTTGGCGGTTACAGAGTATTGTTTTAATTAATATGAGTTTGTATCTTTACAAAAGAAAACCGCGTAAGGATGACAAGTCCTTATCACTTTAGAATCACTATAAATCAAAGTTTGGTTTTCTAAATTCAGCCGAGGGTCCCGCCAGGACTTTCGGCTTTTTT
>CAYNUV010000486.1:0-2794 GCA_964400245.1 uncultured Ignavibacteriaceae bacterium | reverse complement strand
CTTAATTATCCCGATGTTTATGGAAAATTCTTTATGGCATGGTTTAAGCCATTCCCATTCCTGACTTTTATTATTATTATATCGTTTTCTGCAATAATAATTTTATTCCTCAAAAAATCATTCACTAAAAAAACGGTTGGCCTGGATGAAAATATTCCGAATTTAATGCTGATCGTTTTAATTTTATTTTTTTTAATAACCATTATTGTTACTCCTTTTAAAAATTTAAGATACTGGTTTTTTTTATATCCCATCTTCATAGTATTTATTGCATTCTTTATTTTTAGAGTTAAACTGTTACTTAAATCAAAAGCTGTTCAAAATATAGCTGCATGTGGCTTTTTGATTTTAATATTTTTCATATCGGAAGATCATAATCTTTCTCATTTAATTAATATTGACTCAAAGGAAGTAAGTTTCAGGATGAATTATCCCCGGAAATTAGCCGAAACATATTACTATAAAGAAGATTATGAATCCGCGGCAAAATTGATCAAAGAGAAAATGTCGGAAAACGATCTAATAATAACAACTGTGGCTCCGGTTGAATATTATCTTCCAAAGCTCGATTATTATTACAGGACATATAAAGATGAAGAATTTTCTATTAGATCAAGAAATAAAGGCAAATTGGAAGTCTGGACTAATTCAAAACTTTTATATAAAGAAAACCAGCTTATTGATCTTATTGAGGGAAGCAAAACAAATATTTGGTTGATTACTTATTCTGAAAACAGGCCCGGCGTCCCTGAATTTGATAAAGAACTAATTAAAAAATATTCGGAAAGTCTGTTTTATACTAATTTGGATGGAAGTCTCAATATATTTTATATAAACAGTAATCGAAATTAACTTCTTGTTTTCTTCATTTGCGTAAAATTTTAATAAATCAATCTCTTTTTCTGTTATAAAAAAATAAAAGGATTCTTTATGGAGTTGTCGGAAGAAATTATCTTAAGTCTTCGGTGTCCAAAATGTTTATCAAACTTAAAAAGAGATGATGAATTTTTAATTTGTTTTAATTCTAACTGCAAAACATCATACCCAATTATTAATGGTATTCCGGTTCTTATTAATGAGGAAAATAGTGTGTTTAGGATAAAAGATTTTGAAACAAAGCGCGATACATATTTTCACACAAAACAGGCAAATAAAAACACAATAAAAAAAATAGTCGATCGACTTATTCCTGCAGTCAGTAAAAATATAAAGGCAAAAGAGAACTATTTAATGTTTGCTCACAAAATATTATCAGTTTCGTCATCTCCAAAGGTTTTAATATTAGGTGGGAGTATTATGGGAGCAGGTACACAACCCTTGTACAATAATCCTTCTATTAAATTATATGAAAGTGATATTGCTTTTGGGCCAAGAACAAAATTTATTATAGACTCACATAATATTCCTTTTCCCGATGAATATTTTGATAGTGTCGTTGTCCAGGCAGTGTTGGAACATGTTGTAGATCCAATTAGATGTGTTCAGGAAATTTATAGGGTACTGAAGAAAGATGGTTTTGTTTATGCCGAAACACCTTTTATACAGCAAGTTCACGGAGGAAGGTATGATTTTCATCGTTTTACTCATTTAGGACATCGGAGGCTTTTTCGGAATTTTTCTGAAGTTGAAAGTGGTGTGGTCTGCGGACCTGGAATGGCATTAGCCTGGTCATATAAATATTTTATTAATAGTTTTTTCAAATCAAGAAAAATACGAAGTATACTTCACCCCTTTATTCACCTTACATCGTTTTTCTTAAAATATTTTGATTATTATTTGGTTAATAAACCTGGAGCATTGGATGCTGCTTCCGGCTATTATTTTTTAGGACAAAAAAGTACTGATACTCTAAATGATATTGAATTATTAAAACTCTATAAGGGATTATTCTAGTTTTAGAAATGTTTTTTAGCAGAATACCTTCTACGATTTCAATATATTATATTGAACAAATCATACAGGAGAATAATTAATGGCGTTGGTTCCATTTATAAGGAAAGTTAAATATAGCCTGAATCCGGAACTCTGGACCTCATCGAAGGTTAAGTTATTAGCAAAAAATTTTTACTTGAAAGATGGAAGTACCGAAAGTAATGATGATGTTAATTTAAAAGAATCGGCTGAATGGTTAAAAAGAGCCCAAGATGTAAATGATGACGGTGGGTTTTCTGGCAGGTATAATCTTAAAGGAGGATGGAGCTCTTCTTACCCTGAAACAACTGGTTATATAATTCCTACATTTTTATTTCTGGCTGAAGAATTAAATGATCAGGATTACATCAGCAGGGCTAAAAAAGCAATTGATTTCCTCCTTCCTCTTCAATTGCCTGAGGGCGGTTTTCCCGGTGGCGAACTGCATGAAAACAAAACGGTACCTTCGATGTTTAATACCGGGCAGATTTTAAATGGTCTGCTTGAATGGTATAAATACAGCAAAGACGAAAATGTTCTGGATGCCGCTGTTAAAGCAGGAAACTGGTTGGTTTCAACGCAGGAAGCGGATGGCTCCTGGAAAAAGTTTACTTATCTTGATCAGGTTGTCAGTTATTCATCTCATTCTACCTGCTGGCTTGCTGATTTAGGCAGCTATACAAATAACACCAGGTTCCTTGAATCTGCTTTAAAACATTTTGAATGGGTGCTTAAACAGCACAATAAGGAAACAGGCTGGTTCCATCTCTCCGGCTTTTTCCCGGAGGATCATAAAGAAAATAAAGCTGTTTTGCATACCATTGCCTATACTTTATGGGGTGTTTTATATATGGCAGAAATTTTTAACAGAACCGATGGAATT
>CAYNUV010000485.1:0-2799 GCA_964400245.1 uncultured Ignavibacteriaceae bacterium | reverse complement strand
CCGTGTTCAGTGCCTTCTAATTCTAATTGTACTTCTTTCAGACTTTTTATGAAACTATCAACAGAAATGTATCTTTGTTCACGATCTTTCTCAAGCATTTTAATTATAATAGAATCGAGTTGAGGTGGAATCTTACGATCCAACTCGCTTGGTTTTAATGGTTCTTTATTCAAAATAACATATGTCCAGGCGGCACCATAGTCAGCTTTAAAAGGTAGTTCGCCTGTTAGCAGTTCATAAAATATCACGCCCAATGACCAGATATCAGTACGATGGTCAACTACTTCACCACTTGCTTGCTCGGGGGACATGTATGCTGCGGTTCCCATTGTTGTACTAACTATAGTAACTAATCCGCTACCGCTTACTTTAGCAAGCCCGAAATCCATGATCTTTACCTTACCATCAGGAGTTACCATTATGTTGCTGCTTTTAATATCACGATGAACAATACCTTTACTATGAGCGGTACCCAGTCCATCAGCTATTTTTTGAACAATATCAAGCGCTTCATTAAGTTTAATAGATCCAGATGAGATTTTATCTTTCAATTCCTTTCCATCAATATATTCCATAGCAATAAACACCTCATCATTAACTTCCTCGATCGAATAGATTGTAGCGATGTTAGGATGGTTAAGGGCTGCTGCTGCGCGTGCTTCAACTTTAAAGCGTTCCCTCTCTTCGCTTTGAGAGGCAATTTGACGAGGCAGGAATTTAATTGCGACGTAACGTTTAAGATTAGTATCTTCGGCTTTATAGACTATTCCCATCCCACCTTCGCCAAGCTTTTCAATGATTTTATAGTGAGAAATTGTTTGACCTATCATATTTTCCTTTAGAATTCTTAACAAACTTTATAAAAAGCTTTTTCCTGTCACAACCTTATATGTTTGTACATTCATATCATCTGTTGTTTTAATCTTTGCACTATACTCTTTTTCAAGTTCCATCTTCCATAAATAAAATTGGGAAAATGTATGCTTTGTCTGCTCCACAAGCTCTTCAAATTTTCCACTGGATTCATAATTCTCTGCATATGCTTTATCATCCCAGATAGTTACAGAAATGAATTCATCTTTTTCATTTATGCTTTCTGTCAGAAAGACATGCCTGCATCCTTCAGTTTCTCTAAAAGCCGGAATTACTTTTTCAAGATAAATCTTTTTGAATTCATCCAGCTTATCTGGCTGGATCTTCATAGATACTATTCTTATATACATCCCGGAATTTTGTAATTTTATTTTTTCATCTTTGTCTTTCTGAAGTTCAACGGAATATTTTTTTACATCCGGTTCTTGTTTTACAGGTGCGTATTCCAATTCCATTTTATCGGAAAGCTGAATTTTCCATTCATTAGTTTCAGAAAAGAAAGGCTTAGCCCCTTTTAAGAGATTTTTAAAAACTTCAGATTTTTCATAATCTTCAGTATCCTGTTGTCTTTCCCAAAATGTCAGCGAAATGAATTCATTATTCTCCGGTTTACCTTTAATCAAACCTGCAAAGATACATCCCCGCATTTCCTGCAATTGCGGAAGAACAGTTGATTCATAAAAATCTTTAAACTGTTTTATATAGGTTGGGTCAATCTTTGCATGAAGAAGACGCATAAACATATTATTTACTCCTTCCGGATTTAATTAATTATACTCATAATCATAATCGTACTCACAACAATAAAAAATCTAGTATGATTATGATTACGAAATTCTAAAAAAAGTTATTATCCGTCCCGTTTAATTATAACTAAAGTGATGTCATCCATTTGAGTCTGCTTACCGGAATATTCCTGAACATTTTTGATAATTAAATCAATCAAATTCCTAGGTGTTTCATTTCTATTTTGAAGGATAAAGTCAATTAGCTTTTGTTCGCCGAATTCCTCTTCAGTGTCATTCATTGCTTCAGTAATACCATCAGAGAAAATTACCAACATTTCACCGGGAAGAAAAGGAATGGTATCTTCTTCATACAGAACGGAAGGCATTATTCCAACTATTAATCCTCCCTTTTCAAGATAAGTAAGTTTATTATCATGGGAAAAGTAAAAAGGGTTATTATGTCCACCGTTACAATAGCTTAATTCATTTTTAGAGGTATCAATTATTCCATAAAAAAGTGTAGCAAATTTATTAGGTGCTGTATTGTGGAATAAAATTTCATTTGCAAAAGAGACGCAATCTTTACAATCTCTGCCTTGTAATGTTTGTCCGCGTAATGTGGCCTGAAGGTTTGACATGAGGAGAGCAGCGGGAATTCCTTTACCGGAAATATCTCCAAGGCAAAATGCCAAACGGTTTTCACCACTTGGAATAAAATCAAAGTAATCGCCGCCAACATCTTTTGAAGGAATACTTTTACCTGCAATCTGGTAGCCGGCTAAAACCGGTTGAGTTTTTGGAAGGAGCTCAACCTGTATTTCATATGCAAGTCTCATCTCTTCCTGTAAACGAAGCAGTGATTGCTCTTCCTGATACAATCTTGCATTCTCAACCACCTGGGCTGATTGTGCTGAAATTATTCCTAAAAGTCTTTGATCTCCGGCAGAAAATCCTGTCTCTGCTTTTTTATTAAAGACTGTAAGTAAACCGATCATTTTACCCTTAACCATCATCGGCACACTCAACAAAGAACGGATGGGAAAATTTTTATCAACCATAAATTTAAATCTTGCATCACTTGCAAGATCATTAACTATTAATGGATTTTTATTTTTTAACATCCATCCTGTTAGTTGAGCGTCCATACGGTAAGGAAGAATGTTTGATAACGAATCCTGTTTACGGATCATTGTATGGA
>CAYNUV010000484.1:0-2801 GCA_964400245.1 uncultured Ignavibacteriaceae bacterium | reverse complement strand
ATTTTTTCTACAATAGATTATGAGCATGTGGATCTGAGGGCATTCAGAAATTCAAGCTGTTTTATGATACCTGAAATTGTACCTTCGGATATATTTGAATCCGGCGGAGTCCCTAAAGAATCCCTTCGTAAATATTCCGGGCTGAAGGAAAACGTTTATCTTTATAATTATAATTTCAGGCTGAAGGATGTTATTGATAAATTCGAAATCCGAAAAGATGAAATAATTGTAACATTTCGCCCGGTTTCTGATACAGCGCATTATCTTAATTATTCAAATAATGATTTTCAAAATATTCTTATTGAAGAATTAACAAAGCAGAATAATGTTAAAATAATTGTAGTACCCCGTACGGAACTTCAAAGAAAAAAATTTGAAGCAAAGGCAGCACGTTTCTCTGACATAAAAGTTTGCAGCGGAGTAGTTGATGGTCCATCTTTAATATCTTTATCTGATTTAGTGATAAGCGGTGGCGGAACAATGATCCGGGAAGCTGCTGTACTTGGTATTCCTGCTGTCAGCTTTTTCCATGGACAAATGGGAGCTGTTGATCAGTCCCTGGAGAAAGATGGAAGTTTATTAATTATAAAGGATCAGGAGGATTTTAAAATGATCTTTCCATTGAAAAAAAGATTGAAGCCCGCATTAAATCCCGGTAATGGAACAATATCTTCTATAGTTGAAGGAATTTGCAGTGCTGCAGAAAAACGGATATAAGATAAACATGTATAGCAGAAATAATAAAAAGGTAAAACTCTTCTTGATTCTATGGAACATTTTCCAATCGGGAAAATCAAGGAAATCATGATATGATTACTGGTGAAGCAAGAAAATTAGATATAGATTTTGATAAGTTAGGTATAAAGTTAAGCAGTGATAAACGAATCTCTTTCTATAGAGAATTACCTTCCGATAGAATTGAAGAGTTTTATTCCAAAGGATTTAAGAAAAGACATTTTTTCCCTCATAAAATTTTTTACTTGCCTAAACCGGGACCTGATGGATATAAAATTGCATCAAAAATTTTTGGCAAAGTAAATCCTGCCGATATGATTGAAGTTGTTATTTATGCTGTTAATCCCGTTCTTGATGAATTTCCCGAAGGATTATTTTTTGATGACGACTTAGTTTGGCATCAGCAGCAATATGGGATGAAGGGGCATATTGCACTTGCTTCTAATTGGATTTGTGATGGGAATTTATTTTCATTAATTCATTTTTCAGATATATATCAAAGAATCTCCCGAAGGCGGGAATATAAAACAAGAATTGAAAACCGTTTTAAAGGCTGGCCGGTTATGCTTTTAAATTCTATTCTTAATTTTGCATTGGAAAAGCAATTAGAAAATGTATTTACTCCCACTTCAGAATTAGCTCTTGAGCATACAGATAAAAAAAAGAATATAAAAAAAGATCTTTTTGAAAGGATTTATGATCTGTCGGTTAATCGTTATTACAAAGCTGAAAAAACAGGTGGATGGTGGAAGATCAATATAAATGATAACAGAGAGAAAATTGTAATACCCGAAAAGAAGCAGGAAGCGTTAAAGAAAGAAAAAACTATTTGCCTGGCTCATGATTTTGAAAGAGGATTTGGACATATCGGTGTTGATTCTGAATTAGTTGAGGCAGCTAACAAAAATTACAAATTGTATTTAACAGAGATGCTGTATATTGAAAAAGATTTTAATCTACCAGTTACATATAATATAGTTGGATGCATGCTTAACGAAGTAATGGAACAGATAAGCTCTGACGGGCATTGTATTGCATTTCACTCATTTGATCATAACCTTAATAATCCGCAGCTTTATAAATGCAAAGAAGTTGATTACAGGATTAAAGGTTACAGAACTCCTCAATCTAAAATAACATCCGAGCTTACTATTGATAATCTTCTTTTCAATAATTTTGAATGGCTGGCGAGTTCGGTATACTCACTTAAGATAACACAACCTAAATTAGAAAAAGGAATAGTAAATATTCCTATTATGTTTGATGATTACTCAATGTATAAAGATAAAGTAAGTTATCAAGATTGGGAAAATAAAGCTATACAAGTTATAAAAGAGAATGATTTTGTTGCTTTCTGCCTTCACGATTGTTATGCACAATATTGGCTTCCTCATTATAAAAACTTTCTGAACAAAATCCGCAGTATGGGAAAGTTTAAAACATTGAACCAGGTTTCTGAAGAAGAAATCTTATCTGGCAGTCTGTAATACTTTATCGAATAAATTACTTAAGATGAAAGATTCAGAAAAATATTCCCGGATGGTGACTTTCTATCATGATTTAGGAGAAAATGTTTCTCTTAATTTTGTTAATGATATAATATTTATTGAAAAAAAATATGGTATTCATGTAACATATAATATTGCCGGTAAATTATTTAAGGAACAGCCTGAGCTTATTAGCAAGATTTCCGAAGAAGGGCATGAAGTTTCCTTTTATCTAAATAATCATGGCTCAATTTTGAATCCTAAAATATTTTTTAGTGAGTTTAAAGCTGGTATAAAGACTTCAGAAATTCCTGTTGGTTATCGTTCTGCTGAATCTGAATGGGATAGTGAACTATCAGAAATTTTCTGGCAAAATGGATTTTTATGGAATGCTGAAGTTGATGAACATACAGAACCGTACTTTATACATAAGGGCTTAGTAAGGTTGCCTGTTGCATATGATGATAGGATGGATAAAAGAGGTAATATTAATTTGGAAGAGTGGGTTCAAAAATTTTCTTTCTTTTTAGAATCTAGAAAATACTTCGGGTGCGGGTTAAATGATTATGATTTAAACCC
>CAYNUV010000483.1:0-2802 GCA_964400245.1 uncultured Ignavibacteriaceae bacterium | reverse complement strand
CTGCCATTATAAAAGGTTGGAATTATTGCAAATTCTAATTTATCATATAAGGAACCGGCATCCTGCTGGTCGTTGCTTTCAGTATTATGAGGAGTGCCGATAGACCATCCAGTAATATCCTCAATGCATCCTTCAATCCACCATCCATCTAAAATGCTTAAAGAAGGAACTCCATTATGTGCGGCTTTCATACCTGATGTGCCGGATGCTTCTTGCGGTTTACGCGGAGTATTAAGCCATAGATCAACTCCTGAAACTAATATTTTAGCCAATTCCATATTATAATCTTCAAGGTAAACAACATTGATTCGACCTTTTAATCGTTCCGATGTAATAATTATTTTCTTTATCAATTCTTTACCTGCCCAATCCTGAGGATGAGCTTTACCGGAAAAAATAAATTGCATTTTGCCTGCATCCTTGGCGATTTTTATTAATCTGCCAATGTCAGAAAAGACTAAATCCGCTCTCTTGTAAGCGGTTGCCCTTCGTGCAAATCCTATTGTGAGGGTTTCAGAATCTATGTCAACACCTGTTTTTTTATTAACATAATTAATGAGTTTATTCTTTGCTTCCTTGTGAGCATTCCAGATTTCATCCTTTGGGATACTTAAGACATAGCGCAAGCTAAAGGGATCGTTCTTCCAGTCCGGAATATATTTATCAAAGAGTCTTTTAAAACTGTCGCAAACCCAAGTTGAAGAATGTATGCCATTAGTTATAGATTCTATTGAATATCCCGGAAACATTAATTGAGATATCTCGCCGTGTTTTTTTGCCACACCATTTATGTGTTTACTCAGATTTAAGGCAAGTAATGTCATATTCAGCCGGTCTTCACCACCGAGCATCTTTAGAATGTCTGAAGGTATAAATTCTCTTTCCCGAAGGGATGGATTCCCAAAAGCATTATTTACCAAGTCATAAGGAAAATGGTCGTGACCTGCCGGAACAGGTGTATGAGTGGTAAATACACAAAGCTCTCTCACTGCTTCAAAATCTAATTTTGGATCTTTGTTTCTTTTCATCTCATTTAATAATTCGAGAGTTAAAAAAGCAGCATGTCCCTCATTCATATGATATTTTTTTATTCCTGTATATCCCAGACTGTGAAGCATTCGCACGCCGCCAATACCCAAGACAATCTCTTGCAACAGTCTATACCATTGATCCCCACCGTAAAGATAATCATTAAGCCCTTTATCATATTCACTATTTTCTTCTAAATCTGTATCTAAAAAAATTATTGGTATTGAATAACCGCTTACACCTATCACATCATACTGCCAGGCACGGATAAATACATCTCTATTTTCTATTTTGATGCTGGCTTTATTAGGTAAGGGTTTTAAAAAATCCTTGCGGTTCCATTGGACAGGCAATTCCTGCTGGTTTCCTTGTGCATCTAATTTTTGGTTAAAATAACCTTTCTCATATAAAAGTGTAACTGCTACCAGGGGCACTCTTAGGTCTGCGCAGGATTTTATAAAATCTCCGGCTAAAATACCCAATCCGCCGCTATAAGTCGGGATTGAAGAATCAATTCCTATTTCCATAGAAAAATAAGCGATCTTTCTTTCCTTTATTTTGTCAACGTTCTCAAACGTCCGCCTTCGCTTCAAATATTTATCAGGAGATTTCCGGAATTCATTTTTACATAAATCAGAACAGAAATAAAATATCTTCCCCTTGAATTCGTATTTGAATTCTTCTTTTGCAATCATCCCGCAAACCGGGTCTTTAATCATTTTTGTCATACCCTTTAATTTTTAATTAAATATTTCTTTCCCTTTGAACTCTTTTTCATCATTCATATTTTCAAGTTCACTCCAATAACCGGAATTAATGGGAATACTGTCATCTTCTTCTTTGATGTATAGTCGAGATTATAAATCCAGTGAACTACATTTTGTTATTAAGTGCGTTTTAAGACTTCAATATAAAGTTCAAGCGGAAGATTGCTTAGTTTAACTTTGTCTTCACCATAAACAGAATAAAGAACAGTTTTTCCGGAAGATTTAATTTGATAATCTTCGAGAGTATAAAAATTTATCTTGCCCGGAAGGTTTACAGATACTTTATCATCTTTAAATATTAACCATACGCCGAAATATAGGATAGGCGAGCGGCGAAATCAGTCCACGCCGCCTTGTCGCCCGCTCTCGGCTCAGCGTCCGTTGGCGAAGCGGCGCAGCACCCAGTCGTAGATTGCACCGAGAACGAAAGTCCATGCCATAAGTGCCACGAGCACGTACAGGAACGAGCTGAAATTGAATGGCGTCGACCCACTTTGCAGCTTGCGGAAGTCAAGTCCGTAGAACAGTGCATTCATGAAATACGCTGCCGTGTTAGGCCAGAGCCAGAAGACGAGCGTGCAGGCTGCGTAACCGATGCCGATGGACACGGCAAGGGCCGCGCCGGTGCGTATTGGATTAGCTGTAACCATGGTTTTCTCCTTAAATATGTGAAATAAAGATTTTGATATACTATTAATCACGTTGCGAAGTTTTCCTTGGACTTGTTCTGCTACAACTTTTAATGTCGGATTTCCTACTTGCATTGAATGCACTTGATCGATCGTCGACACATCTACCTTTCAAGAAAGTAACTGTTGCCGTACAACGTTCTTGTACAATAACGTTGTACGGCAACAACAGACCGATTTTGTTTTTCCACTTGTAACGCCTCATAGGCAAATGTCAGGTTATTGGAAACTTTACACCTAATTTTAATTAGTCCTGTTAATATGATTAAGCAGCACAAGCAGCAGCACATTTTCTGCAAGCTTCGGCACACTTTTTA
>CAYNUV010000482.1:0-2826 GCA_964400245.1 uncultured Ignavibacteriaceae bacterium | reverse complement strand
TTGTATCCCATCTTTATTTTCAATAAACGTTTTACCTGCAAAAGACCTTTTAATGGTTGCTTATTTAGGAATTTTCCAGATTGGATTAGCTTATGCGATTTTCAGTTACGGATTAAAAAGAGTTTACGCAATTGAAGCATCCATAATCGGGATGATTGAACCAGTGCTAAATCCTGTGTGGGTATTTTTTGGATATGGTGAAGCTCCATCCTTCATGGCAATCATTGGTGGAATTATAATTATTTCAACTATTGCTGTAAGATCGTTTATACTTGAATCACCTTTTATGAAAGGTAGACTGAAAGTAAGAAAGTAAATCTTTTATAAGGAATTATTTAATTTTCATTAAGTCATATTTATTCCAAGAGTTGTTATGAAAAAATCATTTTTATTTTTAATAATAATTGTAACGTCAACAAATTCTTTTTGTCAGACAAATTCTAAAGAAACAAAAGATGTTCGTGAAAGATACTTATTGGATTTTGGCTGGCGTTTTGCATTGGGACATTCTTTCGACACTAAGCAAGATTTTGATAATGGAAGCGGTTACTTCTCTTACTTTGCCAAAACAGGATATGGTGATGGGGCTGCCTCAGAAAATTTTGATGATCGCGCCTGGCGGATTTTAGATTTACCGCATGACTGGTGTGTTGAACTTCCTTTCGATTCGCTTGGAGGACATAGCCATGGATATAAAGCTATCGGGAGAACTTTCCCTGAAAAAAGTGTAGGATGGTATCGTAAAAAAATTTTTATACCAGAATCTGATCTTGGTAAACGCATCTCACTCGAATTTGACGGCGTTCACCGGAATTCTATTATTTGGGTAAATGGATTTTATGTTGGTACTGAACATAGTGGCTATTCAAGTTTCAGTTATGATATTACTGACTACCTCAATTATAACTCAGATAATGTTGTTGCTGTTCGTGTTGATGCCACAATGGAAGAAGGCTGGTATTATGAAGGTGCCGGAATTTACAGGCACGTCTGGTTGACAAAAACATTTCCTTTACACATTACCCGATACGGTACTTTCATTACAACAGATTTAAAAGAATCAGGAAAGAATAATTCTGCCGAGATTACTTGCAGAACTACCATTATAAATGAATCCAAAGAAAAAGCTGTATTTGATATTGAAGAAACTATTATTGATGCTGCAGAAAAAACTATTGCTTCTGGTTCAAATAAAAAATTGTTACTTAATCCTGGTGAAGAAAAAGAATATTTCAGCTTTTATAATGTAATAAACCCAAAGTTATGGTCTCTACAGACTCCTTACTTGCATAAATTAAAAACTATAATCCGCTCAGAAGGAAAAGTAATTGATATATATGAAACGACTTTTGGAATTCGGACAGTCAGATTCGATCCTGATGAAGGATTTTTTCTTAATGGAAAAAATATAAAACTCTTAGGAACCAATGTTCACCAGGATCATGCGGGAGTTGGAACTGCAATTCCAGATGCTTTACAGGGGTTCAGAATTAAAAAGTTATTAGAAATGGGAAGCAATGGTATCCGGACCTCACACAATCCTCCCACTCCGGAGTTTCTTGATGCATGTGATAAACTTGGAATGTTGGTGATTGATGAGAACCGCTTAATGGGAAGTAATAAAGAGCATTTCAGTTGTCTCGAACGGTTAATTAAAAGAGATCGAAACCATCCATCTGTTATTCTGTGGTCATTGGGCAATGAGGAATGGGCTATTGAAGGTAATATTAAAGGCTCACGTATTACAAAATCAATGGAAACATTTGCACAACGTCTCGATTCATCGCGTGCTTTTACAACTGCAAGCAGTGGTGGATGGGATAATGGTATTGGAGCTGTTGTACAAGTTATGGGCTTCAACTATTTGCATTTAGGCGATATTGATGAGCATCATTCGATATTTCCATGGCAGCCTTCGGTAGGTACTGAAGAAAGTAACATAAAACAATCACGTGGAATATATAAGACTGATAATTACAAAGCTCACATGGCTCCGACAAATCTTATAAACGACAGATTTGTTACCGAGTACGGCTGGCAGTTTTTTGCAGCACGTCCTTTTCTTGCAGGAATATTTTACTGGACTGGTTTCGATTACCGCGGCGAGTCAAATCCTTATGTATGGCCTGCGGTTATCAATCAATCAGGCATGATAGATTTATGCGGTTACCCTAAAGATATTTTCTACTATCTTAAATCATGGTGGGGAAAAGATCCTGTACTTCATATACTGCCTCATTGGAATTGGCAAGGTTATGAAGGAAAAGAAATAAAGGTTACTGTATTTAGTAATTGTGAAGAAGTAGAGTTATTCCTGAATAATAAAAGTTTGGGTAAACAAAATATGCCTCTTAATGGTTATCTTGAATGGGAAGTAAATTATCAACCTGGTGTTTTATCAGCTAAAGGTTATAATGATGGAAAAGAAATAATAACAAGTAAAGTAAGAACTACAGGTGAAGAAAAATCAATTCAATTAACTGCTGATCGGAATAGTATTAATGCTGATGGCGAAGATGTATCAATTATAACTGTTCATGTAAATGATGAAGATGGTTTGATTGTTCCTGATGCTGAAAATGAAATCAATTTTGAAATTAAAGGACCAGGAAAAATTATTGGAGTTGGTAATGGTGATCCTTCAAGTCACGAAGCTGATAGGTTTTTTAAAACAATAAAAACGGTAAAGATTAAAGACCTTAAAGAATTTCCTGTTGATAATTTAATTGACCGTCCTGAAGTTGCTGCTGGTTATGATGATTCTTCCTGGATGAAAGCTTTTACAACACAAAGTGATGACTGGCAGATTTACACTGATTCCCTCAT
>CAYNUV010000481.1:0-2826 GCA_964400245.1 uncultured Ignavibacteriaceae bacterium | reverse complement strand
TACTGATACGGGTAAAAAGTCAACGACTCCTATATATTTATCGTTTTCTTTCAGTTTAACCTCGCTGGAAAGCGAAACTGAAAAATCACCTGTGGTCAGAGAAATGAGTGGCTGCAAAAATATTTTTGCTGGATGTGAACAATTACTTCCCCATAAATTATCTTCAACTACATTCTTAAAATATTCTCTTTCTTTAACATTAATAAAAGGTGTCTTTCTTGTTATATTCATAAGGAATTTAAATTGCTGCTCGCCTGATGTATCCGACCAATGGATTAAATCAAAAAATTTGTATTCTGGTTTGTATTCATGTGTAAAGGAATCTTGTTTCTTATAATTATCTTTCCTGGAATAGAAATTCTTAATTTGGGGTGTGTTAGGTGATTCTCTAATAAACTTTGATAATCTATCAAGTTCTGAATGAACTGAACATATTTCATTCTGAAAATTTTTTTGAATATCGTTTGAAATAGTTGTAAGCTGGTCATCAACTTCCCGGTTGTGATTTTCATAAACAAAGAAATTCATTAAAATAAAAGTTAGAATACCGGCAGCTATAACTATTGAAATAGAAGCCAAAGTTATATCTGATGTGCGGATATGTCCGTAACGGCTTAAAAACCTGAACTTAATTAGCGGCCAGGCAAGTACGATCAGGATACCGATTGCAATAAATGCAATAATGACAGTTATAGAAATTATGCCGCTCTCCGAATTAAATTTATCGGAGCGAATGATTCCGCAAATAATCCATTCTTTTTGCCTATTATCACTAACCGATTCTGCTACTTTCATTGGATGAATGAAAAGAAGGTATTCTTCACCACCTGAAATTAATTTAGTAACTGCATCGCGTTTTGAAAGACTGGCAAAAGTCGAAACTTTTCCATCCAGGGTTATTAATGTATCTATCCCTGATATGCTAATTATACTTTTAGGAAGCTGGATTATAGTATCGTCGCTGTCAGTGGCTAAAAAAAAGTCGTCAAATAATCCTTGATTTTTTTTCTTTTCAAAAACTTCGTTAATGCCTTTAACGGAAAAACCGACTTCAAAATTATTTTCAGCCCTTTGTATCAGGAGCAATAATTCATCATTGTCTGATTTAAAATTTATTTTGAAAAATTGGGCACGTTTGGTTTTCGTAACCGATGCACTGTCTTTTATATCGGTTATTAAACTATCAAGTCTGTTTTTGATTGCAATGGTATCTTCTTCCGCATTTTTTGTGTTATTTGTAATTGCAACTGATAACCCATTAACTCTTTGCTGGATTTTTGTGGAGATAGAATTGAGTTGTCTGAAATCACGCTGGATGAGGTAGTTTTTTTTGTCGTTCACATAATTATAATAGTACAAAGTAAATGCGGCAGCCAACAAAAGAAAAATAAAAAGCAGAAAAAAGCTTTGACGGGAAGAAGCAAAAGATCCTTTAATCATACAATACCTCCCATTTTTTTTGTTGGTTCTATTTTTACAAATGGAATAATAAGAGTAGAAGTTAAAATAAACTTAAATAGTTTTTATTAAAAACACAATAGGATTATACAAAGTTCTGGAGTTTTTTCAGTTACTGAAAATAAGTTTCTTGTCTTCTTATTAGAAAATTGCTCTTTACTATAAATATTTCATCCCTAACGGGATTGACACTTAATAATCCCAGAGGTGGATGATATATTTATAGAAAAAATGAACAGAAAAATAAATCAAATCCCTTTAGGGATGACATATAAAAACTTTCTTATTAGAACAACTGTTAAAAACCTATTGTCCCCTCAACTAACGATAACTCATTCTTGAACAACACACATCATATCACTATTTTGAATCTAAGTTTTATTGAAAATTATTCAAAGGCAAAAAAATGGCGAGGGTTATTTCCATTCTTGTATTGGCGGTTCTTTTTCTTTCAAATGTTTCAGCGCAAAATAAAATTATTGTTTATACTGATTCTGTTAAAGGAGAAATAAGCAGACATATTTACGGGCATTTTGCTGAGCATCTTGGGCGATGTATTTATGGAGGATTATGGGTTGGGGAAGATTCACCGATACCTAACACACGCGGAATAAGAAACGATGTAGTAAAAGCTCTCAAAGAAATTAATATTCCTAATCTTCGCTGGCCAGGCGGATGTTTTGCCGATACTTATCATTGGATGGATGGAATTGGACCGAAGAGCGAAAGAAAAAAAATGGTTAACACAAGCTGGGGCGGTGTAACTGAAGATAACAGTTTCGGCACTCACGAGTTTATGGATTTATGCGAACAGCTTGGAAGCGAACCTGTTATTTGCGGTAATATCGGAAGCGGCACTGTACAGGAAATGGCAGACTGGGTTGAGTACCTCACTTCTGATGCTGTAAGCCCGATGACTGATTTAAGAAAAAAGAATGGAAGAGAGGAACCATGGAAAGTAAAATTCTGGGGAGTAGGAAATGAAACCTGGGGATGCGGAGGTATTATGTCCGCAGATTATTATTCCAATGAGATGAGCAGGTATTCTTTTTTCCTGAAAAATTTTGGAGACAATGTTTTATATAAAATTTCTGCCGGGGGTCTTGAAAACGATACTAACTGGACTGCAACTGTAATGAAGAAATGGAGTGAAAACGGTGAGTGGCTTAAGGGTTATTTGAGCGGTTACTCTCTGCATTACTATACAATTTGCCACGACTGGAATAAGAAAGGTTCTGCAATTGATTTTAATGAAGCAGAATGGTTTTCTTCTCTTTCTAAAACTCTCAGGATGGATGAGCTGATAACAAAACATTCTGCTGTAATGGATAAATATGATCCTGAAAAAAGGATAGGATTAATTGTTGA
>CAYNUV010000480.1:0-2827 GCA_964400245.1 uncultured Ignavibacteriaceae bacterium | reverse complement strand
CATTAGTTCCGTTTCCACCTTCGCTTAAAAGATAGTACCAGAAATTTTGTACACCACTGTTTGTGTGAACTCCACCATTATCGCCGGTTCCGATATACCACGATTGTCCCAGATATGTATCCGGCTGCCCATATTGGTTAGGATTAGACATAGAACGTAGTCTGGCAGCACCTTCGCCAATAAACCAATTACCACCTGAACCTAAAGTATTTAGTTCTACTGCTGTACCAAAGATATCACTAAATGATTCATTTAAGGCTCCTTGCTCGTTCTGATAGATGAGGCCGGCGGTATATTGTGTTACACCATGAGTAAGTTCATGTGCAACAATATCAATCGAAACCAAAGGAGTGTTGTTTGATGTGCCGTCTCCAAATCTCATCCTTGATCCATCCCATTGAGCATTGAACCATGAATTATCAAAATGTGCATATGCAATCATTTTTCCACCATTATCATCAAAACTATTCCTGCCGAGATTATTTAAATAAAAATCATAACTATTCTCTAATGCCCAGTGCACACTTACACCAGCCCTGCTATTATTAGCATCGAAGTTATCATCCGAATCTACAAAGTCAACTGATAGCGGGTAAGAAATTCCATTCAAAGCATCATAAGTAGCTATTCCGCCGCCTCGTTCATATTGCCTTAAACGATAATTCCCCTCGATAAATGATGCTTCGGTTACAAGATTAACAGATGTAACACCATTAACATTTCCATCGTTGCTGTATAAAGTACCGGATGAGCTTGTAACATTAATATTATCAATTTGCCATCCAAATAAATCTGGTCCTCCATCATTTGTTGCAACAGCAGGGTCTGAAGCAAATGCAAATCTAATTCTGACTGTTTGTCCTGCATACGATGATAAATTAAAAGATACTAATGTCCAGCTATTTAATTGTCCGGCCCAGCCTGGAATACCGGGACCTTCACCATGCTGTTCTCCAAAACTATATAAGCTCGAATTAGTATATGCCGGAACAGGGTTCTGTAAAACCTGCCAGGTAGTACCATTATCAGTTGAAATTCTAACATTCATTCCGTCCCATCCGTTGTATGAAGCTGTTGCCCCGGCAGGATCTTCAACATTATAACGATGATAAAATTCTAAAATTGGATTAGAGCCGGATAAAATTATGGGATCAGTGTCCAGTCCTTCGTACCATCCATTACCGTAACCACCTTGATTTCCATAACTCGGGTCCGCATCCCACCAGCTTAAACCACCCTGGTATGCGTTCCAGGAATTTACATGCCATCTGCTTGGACCATCAGATGAAATAGCTGTATCAGCTATAGTTAAAGAAACAATTCCATTATAGACTGAAGTTCCTGTCCCAGGAACATCCCCACTTTGCATTCTTGAAATTTTATTTATGATTTCTCCAGTGTTTGCATCTACGTCTATATAGTGTCTGTCCATTGGTTTTTCTGAATAAATATCAAACCGATAAACCAGGTGAAAATTTCCTACAGTCATATCAAAATTCTTAGCGCTTAACATCAGAATACCTTTGGGATACATGCTTGCATCAGGATTATCCTGCTCTCTTTTAATATAAGCTTCATTTTTTTTATTTTCCCACATATAGGATTCGGCATTAATATCGGAAATAGCAAATTGTAATGCATCACTTTCAGATAAAGATGGAGTTACATCCAGATTGAGCCCATGAATAATCCTTCCATTAGCATAGAAGACCATATCATTTTTTACGTGTAGAATAAATTGAACTTCTGATAATTCAATACCTTTATAATATTGTTTGTAAATGTAATGAGTTTGTTCCAATTTATCAGTTGAAACTTTTTTAGAAATAAATTCATTATCATCGGATAAACCAAATGTTTTTCTATACTCATTAAAAAAAGATTTCAAAGGAATATGGTTTCCTTCTTCAAATCTTATACTTGAGGGAGATTTGGTAACCGGATCAGTTAAAAGAGTAGAATTCTTAAAAACAGATTTAGAAACATCAATTTTTTCCTGACCTGAAATTTGAAATACATTAGAGAGGAAAATTATTGTAAAGAAAATAAAGTAAAGTTTTTTTGACATTTCTGTTTCCTTAAAATTATTAAAGATGTTATAATCTATTTTTATTATTAATCAGTAAATATAAAACCTTGTTGACGGAGAGATTTAGTAGAAAGAAACCTGGTATAAAATAAAATGGAAGTAATCATTCTAAATATTGCTAAACATTAGCTATTTAACAAATAGCAATTAAATATATTTTTAATTGAAAGTGGATAAATACCTAAGTTTCATTGCAATTCAATTAGTATTTTATCGTTGATATTAATCCATAAGGTGAAAACATGCCTGAACTGCCTGACTTACAAGTATTCAGAAAAAACCTGGAAAAGAAATTTGCCGGCAAAAAATTAATTAAAGCAGAGGTTACAAATAGCAGTAAGGTAAATGTTTCGGAATCTGTTTTAAAATCTAAACTGGCAGGCAAAAAATTAAAAGCAATCACCAGGGAAGGAAAAGAATTGTTTTTTAATTTCGAAGGAGAACAGGTATTAACTTTCCATTTAATGCTTAACGGCGAATTCCATTTCTTTCATGAAACAAATAATTATAAGAATAAAATTATCGAGCTTCTTTTTGAAGATAAAAACGGACTAGTTGTAACCGATTGGCAGCAATATGCCAACGTTAAGTTTAATCCTGAAATATCAACTGTACCGGATGTATTCTCAAAAGAATTTAATCTTGAATATTTGCGGAATGGATTTGCAAGATATAAATCAAGAAAAATAAAAGATTTAATAATTGATCAGAAATTTATAAGAGGAATCGGAAATGCTT
>CAYNUV010000479.1:0-2828 GCA_964400245.1 uncultured Ignavibacteriaceae bacterium | reverse complement strand
TTCAATCAAAAGTTGAGCTGCAAAGATATTTTATTGGAGGCAAAACTGAACTTCAAAACCAGATGCTTTTGAGAGACGAAAATCTCGGTGCGGAGTTTATATCCGTTAAAGATTTTATAAAAAAAAATTATATAGAGAAAATTGATTTTCTGAAATGTGATATTGAAGGAAGTGAATACGAGTTATTGTATGATGATGATACTATTTTCAGAATTTCAAAGAATGTTGCTGTAGAAATACACGGTAAAAGAAATGAAAGAGAGAAATTTATTAATCAGTTAAAGAGCTTGGGTTTTGAAATTCTTCATTCAAAAAATGATTCAGAGAGTTGTATTACGCTTGCAAAAAAACAAGTTAATCCGGGAATTAGTATAGTGTCATAATGTTTCCAATAAAAATTTCTGCAATAGTCCTTACATACAATGAAGAGAGAAACCTCGAAGCATGCCTCGCATCAATTAAAGATTATGTAGATGATATAATTATTGTGGATTCTTATTCAAACGACAACACTTTAGAGATTGCAAAAAAATATTCACACAAAATTTACCAGAATGAATTTGTTAACCAAGCAAAGCAATTCATCTGGGCTCTTGCAAATTGTAGTATTAAAAATGAGTGGATACTAAGGATTGATGCAGATGAACGGTGGACTCCCGAAGGTTTTGCAGAGCTGCAGAAAATAATTGAGAATAATGAAACTGATGGTATATATGTAAAGAAAAAAATATTTTTTATGGAAAGATGGATCAGGCACGGCGGTTTCTATCCCAACTATTTCCTGTGTGCTTTTAAAAAATTAAAAGGCAAAATGGAAGACAAGTGGATGGATGAGCATATTTCTGTTGATGGAAGAACTGTTATATCAGGTATAGATGTACTGGAAATGAATTATGACAGGCGGGAGAATATTACACTCTGGACAGATAAGCATAATAAATATTCAACCCGCGAAGCAATAGAATATTTAATTCAAAAGCATAAGCTCAAGGAGATTAGTTCCATCGCAGATATTTCAGGAGGTAAGACAGAAAGAAAGAGATGGATGAAGGAGAAATTTTATTTCAGGCTGCCACTCTTTATAAGACCTTTCCTTTATTATCTTTACCGTTACTTCATCAAGCTTGGCTTTTTGGATGGAAAGGAAGGATTGATATTTCATTTTCTGCAGGGTTTTTGGTACCGCTTTCTTGTAGATACAAAAATTTACCAGATAGAATCGCTTGCAAAGAAAAATAAAAAGCCAATTTCGGAAATAATTAAAGAGCATTACGGAATAGAGATATAAGGACAGCGGGAATAAACAAAACAAAACCTACCCTACCCGGAAATGAAATTAATAACTCCGCCTTTCAAGGCGGAGGTAAAGGTTACGGAATAGAGATATAAGGACAGCGGGAATAAACAAAACAAAACCTACCCTACCCGGAAATGAAATTAATAACTCCGCCTTTCAAGGCGGAGGTAAAGGTAACAGAATAAGTAGTGGGCTTTAGCCCTGACAAGAGACTAAGACTATGCCATTTGTAAAAGTAATGATACATGCTGTTTGGGGAACAAAAAACCACGCGCCCTTCCTGACCAAAGAAATCAGGACTAAACTTGTACAGCATATTAAAGAGAATGCAAAAGCTAAAGGAATTTACATAGCTGAAATAAACGGCTACCTAGATCATTTACATTGTATTTTTGGATTGAATGCAGACTTAAGCATTTCTAAAACAATGCAGTTGATAAAAGGTGAATCTGCACATTGGATGAATAAAGATAAGATAACCAAAAATAAATTTGAGTGGGCAGATGAATATTTTGCAGTTTCAATAAGTGAATCAATGCTTAATAAAGTAAAAGTATATATTCAAAATCAGGAAAAGCATCATAAGAAAAAAACTTTTATGCAAGAGGTCGAGGAGTTCAATAACAAATACAAGTTTAAAGGTCATGGCTAAAGCCGGTAGAATTGGGATGCATTAATCTCCGCCTTAAAAGGCGGAGTTATTTTTTTATACGAATTCATAATAAATACTAAAAGGAAAGTCTTAAATCTTTATTTCACGCAGATAACCCGGATCAAAAAAATAACAATGGAAAAAGTTTCATTAAGCAGTTTTAATAACTCCTGGTACAAACCGGGAAGTAGCATTAAAAGATTTATCTGGTATTATAAAAATATTTTCCTGTTCAAATCATCTATTGCCTGGCCCTATTCATGGAAGCGATTCATTTTAAAATTATTTGGTGCTAAGGTTGGAAAAGGAGTAATAATAAAACCGTGCGTTAATATTAAATATCCCTGGCTGCTTGAGATTGGTGATAATGTTTGGATTGGTGAAGAAGTTTGGATAGACAATCTTGGCAAAGTTAAAATCGGGAATGATGTCTGCATATCGCAGGGAGCGCTTCTTCTTACAGGCAATCACAATTACAAAAAGAAAACATTCGATTTAATGATAGATGAAATTAATATTGAAGATGGAGTATGGATCGGCGCTGAATCAATTGTCTGTCCGGGAGTTACAATGAAGAGCCATAGCATATTGTCGGTCGGCACTGTTTTAACAAAAGATACTGAACCTTATACAATCTATCAGGGTAATCCTGCAGTTGCAGTTAGGAAGAGAGAAATTATTTAAGTACAGCAAACATTACTATCTCCCCGGGAGGTTGTCTCAAAAGTCTCCTCCTGTTGTCATTCCCGTGAAAACGGGAATCCAAAACCTAAGATAAAATAGATTCCCACTTTCGTGGGAATGACAAGATGGTTTCGTAGGACAGAATAATATTCTGTCCCTGAAATAAATAATTTGAATAAACAGCTCCGGTCTTTA
>CAYNUV010000478.1:0-2843 GCA_964400245.1 uncultured Ignavibacteriaceae bacterium | reverse complement strand
GGTGAAAAGTAAAAGGAAACCCGGGAAAAAAAGAAGAACTGATAAAATTAAAATTATCGGTAATGTAAAATATTACAGGGATTTTTATTCATCATCCCTGGATAATAAAAGGGATATAATTATCTGGCTTCCTCCATCCTATAAAAAAGATTTAAAAAAACATTATCCCGTACTTTATATGCATGACGGGCAAAATATTATGGATCCCAAAACTTCTTATGCAGGGATTGATTGGCGCGTTGATGAAATATTAACAAAGTTGATAAAACAACATAAAGTTGAGGAAATAATTGTTGTAGGAATTTACAATTCGCCTGACAGGCTTTCGGAATATAATGACACTGAAAAAGGGCGGAATTATATGAAATTTATTACTGACGAACTCAAACCTTTTATTGATTCCGAATACAGAACTTTAGCCGATAGAGAAAACAGTGCTGTAATGGGTTCATCAATGGGAGGACTAATATCTTTTCTTATTGCCTGGAATCATCCCGATGTGTTTTCAAAAGCAGGGTGTTTATCAAGTTCATTTTATTATGATGATGATAAATCAATAAAGCTTGTTAAAGATTACAGCGGGCCCAAAAAGAACATTAAGATTTATATCGATCACGGTGAAGATGGATTAGTAAGAGGACAAAATATGTTCTGTGCACTTAACAAAAAAGGATACTTGATTGGCAGCGATATAGATTACTATTATGCGCCCGGTGCTGAACATAATGAAAAGGAGTGGGCAAAAAGATTAGAAAGGCCATTATTATTCTTTTTCAAGAAATAGCTTTATAATTTATGTGTCTTGTAAGATGTAAATCCTTACAATAATATTTTCATTTATCCTTCTTTTTATTTATTCCTGCTCACTAAAACTTACAAACCTCTACAGAATACAGGTTAAAATTCCGAATTATTTGTATTTTATAGACTAAAATTAAGATTAACAGATCAGTACTAGAATGAAACAGTCTAATTTAAGACCCGAACAGGCATCCCTTAATTTGGATATCGAAAGAATTGAAAATGATTATTTCAATAACGAAAGAAGCTCATCAGTAAAGAGGGGTAAAGCATTTCAATATCTTTGTCATTCCATAACTTGTGACGTAGATGAAAATGATATTAATATAGAAGATATAATTGATGGAGGAGATGAAGAAGGGGTTGATATAATTTCATCAGAAGAGAATAACAATGAAATTACAATAAACATTTTGAATTGTAAATCTTCCTTGTCAGATAATTTTTCCGCAAATGATTTAACTCAATTAAAGACCGGATTACAATATATTTTTGAAGAACCGACTTCAGTAGTATCAAAAATCTCCAATATTAGATTGAAAAATAAAATAGACTTTATCAGAACTATCCAAGATAGAGCAAGAAATATTTATGTCTTTTACTGCGTTTTTAATGGTGGTCGAGTTGAAAAAAATGTTGAACGCAAAAGAGGCGAGATAATTGATAGATATACCAAGCTCATAAAATCTCAGTATCCAAATGCATCATTCGATTTTCAGATGTTGAGCAGTGAAGACCTTTATAGGATTAAACTGAGAAACTTAGAAAGTATGCGGGGTGTTGAAGTAAAAATACCTTATTATGATAGTGATAGATTAGCAAGACCGGAAATAACATCTGATGATGGAATCAGAGGATTTATAACAACACTAAAAGCTGAGGAAATTGCTAAGCTTGTTAGCCAGTATGGTGACAAGCTATTTGAAAAAAACATTCGTGGCTGGTTAAAATACATAAAAAAAATCAAGAGATTTATGACACATGTATTTCCACAGAAAGCGGCTTGTTTTGGTTCTTAAATAATGGGATTACTATAATTGGTGATAGAGTATTGACAAATGATTCATCCGCTCTATGGAGAATATTTAATTTTCAAATTGTTAATGGGCAACAAACTGCCCGAATGATCTTTGAAGCTTGGAAGGCGAAAAAGCTAAAGAAAGATATTACTGTAATGTGTAGAATATATGAAGCTAATGGTACTACTTTTATTACAAGAATTACTAAAGCAACTAATTCCCAATCCTCAATTGGTTCAAGAGATTTAATGAGTAATGACTCAAAGCAGCAAGCATTACAGAAATATTTTGAAAAAATCGGCTACTTTTATGAAAGGCAAAGGGGAGAAAAAAAGATTGGTGAAAACTACAAAGATACATTTAGTAGTATGAAATTAGCTCAGGTATCACTTGGTATTCTTTGTAAAAGACCCTCGTTAGCCAGAAAAAATATTGAAGATAATTTTTTTAATCCTCACAAACATTATAATCAAATATTTGATCGAAGCCCAGAGGAATTATTGACAGCATATTTGCTTTATAAATATTGCGATGGTCTACGAGATGAAAATAATGAATTATCCTACTTTGGAATTTTGCACATTGCTCGAATTATGTGGGAATATCTTTCGGGTGTTTTAAGTAAAGATTGGAAGCAAACGATCAATGATTTTGAAATTGGGCAAATAAAAGTTAAACGGGAATATAATAGAGCTCTCAATCATCTTAATGAACTAATTAAAGATAAAGTTAAAGACAATAGTATAGGAAACTATTTAAGCAGGATTGAAGTAGACGAATTGTTATTCAGAAGTTTCTCTAATCTACCGCAAAGTTAAAAATCTTAATTTTATATATTTACACTTCATAATTAGATAAAAAATCAAATGCCCGAAGCAAAATTTTCTGATATACCAAAAGCATACAATCCCTCTGATGTTGAAGATAAATGGTACAGCTATTGGCTGGAGAATGATTTATTCCGCTCAGAAGTTGATGAGAGTAAAGAGCCATACACAATTGTAATCCCTCCGCCAAATATAA
>CAYNUV010000477.1:0-2847 GCA_964400245.1 uncultured Ignavibacteriaceae bacterium | reverse complement strand
GAAAATAACTGAATCGAACTAATAACTGAACCTTATTTGCTAAAACCGAACCGAACCGAACCTAACTACTTGGTTCTCGGGTTGGATATGGGTTTGACAGTTTGAACCGAAAACCGAACCGAAACAAATTCATTTAAATATATACTTGAAGGTTTTGATGTTGATTGGAACGATGTAGGTACAAGGAATAATGCAACTTATACAAATTTGCTGCCGGGCGAATATAATTTCCGGGTTAAGGCTTTTAATAACGGGGGTGTAAGAAACGAACAGGAAGCTTCATTAAGAATTATTATTGTCCCGACTTTTTATCAGACAATTTGGTTTAAGCTGATACTTGGTTTAACAACCCTGATTTTAATTGTTCTGGTTTTTAAGATAAGGACAAGTACAATTAATAACCAGAATAAAATACTTGAGAAACGGGTAATTGAACATACTAAAGACCTTGATAAAACTATTTCTGAATTAAGTCTGGAAAACCTGGAGCGAAAAAAAGCTGAAGAAAAAGTTCAGACATCTCTTAAGGAAAAAGAAGTTTTATTAAAGGAAATTCATCACAGGGTTAAAAATAATCTGCAGGTTATATCAAGCCTGCTTTATCTGAACTCAAAAAAAATAAAAGATAAAGAAGCACTTGAAATGTTTAAAGACAGCCAGAACAGGGTTAAGTCTATCGCTTTAGTTCATGAAAGGCTTTATCAATCAAAAGACCTTGGCAAGATTGATTTTAAAGATTATGTACAAAAGCTTACGAAGGATCTGTTACGTTCTTATGCTGTTAATCAATCTGTTGTTCAGCTTGAATTAAATATTAATGGCGTTTTTATAAATATTGATACGGCTGTACCATGCGGACTTATAATAAACGAACTTATTTCCAATTCCCTTAAGTATGCATTTCCGAATTACGAAGCAGAAAATAAAACAGGGATAATCAGGATTGACTTTACACGGTTGAATGAAAATGAATTATCTCTTGTAGTAAGTGATGACGGTATAGGTATACCGGAGAATATTAACGAGAAGAAAAATAATTCTTTGGGATTACAGTTAGTAGAAACTTTAGTTGCCCAGATGGAAGGTATTTTGGAAATAGATGGAAGCTCCGGTACAACATTTAAAATTAAATTCGCGGTTTAAAAAAATGATCTTTATTAAATATCCAGGTATGATTAAATTCAGCTTTACTTATAAATCAGTTTTATGGTTAGTATTTCTTTTATTTGTTAATTTATTTGCGCAGGAAGATGAAATACAATTTAACCATTTAACAATCGAAGACGGACTCTCTTTAAATATTGTTACTGAAGTTTTTCAGGATAGCAAAGGTTTTTTATGGTTTGGTACTTATAATGGTTTAAATAGATACGATGGATACGGTTTTAAAATTTTTCAACCCGACCCTTTAAACCCTAAAAGCATATCCAGCCATTCAATATTGGATATTTATGAAGATAGCAAAGGATATATCTGGATTGCCACAAGCGATGGATTGAATAAATACGATTGGAAGACAGAAGATTTTGTGAAGTATAGAAACAATACTAAGGACCCCAAAAGTCTTAGTAGCAATTATATCTATTCTATTTTTGAGGATAGTGAAGGTACAATATGGCTTGGTACAGGCTACGGGTTAAATAAGTATAACAGGGAAAAAGATAATTTTATTGCTATTAGAGGCAGCGAAGTACCATACAGTAACTCTCTGAATTCTGTTACATGTATTGCAGAAGATTCTAACGGAAATATTTGGGCAGGTACGTGGGATATATTGCATTGTTTAAAAAAGGATGGAACAATAATTAAAAAGTATTGGCATCAGGAAGATAATCCCAATTCAATTAGCAGCAGTGAAATATCCGTACTATTTATAGATAATGAAAAGAATTTTTGGATAGGGACAAATGGTGGAGGAATTAATAGGTATGATTTTAAAACCGGAAACTTTATTCATTACAGAGTAGACTCTAAAAATCCATTCAGCATTTCAAGTGATTTTATTAATGATATATACCAGGACAAACTGAATAATCTGTGGATTGGAACGAAAGACGGCTTAAATAAGTTTGACTGGAAGCATAATAGATTTATTAAAATTTTTAATGATCCTCTCAAGCCATTAAGCATTATTAATAATGATATACTTTCCATAAATGAAGATGAAACGGGGATTATTTGGATTGGCTCTTCCGGAGGAATAAGCCGTTTTTACCAATCAACAAATAAATTTAATTACTACAGGGAAGACAAATTAAATCCTGAAAATAGCATTAGTAATAATAGAGTTAATGCTGTGTTTATAGACAGCAAAAAGGATATTTGGATCGGTACAAGAAATGGATTGGATAAAATTAATAAAGAAAAAAATCAAATAATTCATTATAAACATATTCCGTATGTCAGCAGCTTAAATGATAATTATGTAAAATCAGTTATCGAGGATCATGAAGGAATAATTTGGATTGGTACAGATGAAGAAGGATTGAACAGGTTAAATCCTGTTACAGGAGAGTTTAAAGCTTATAAATATAATATGAATGATGAAACATCTTTAAGCAATGATGGAGTTCCGGCTCTTTGCGAAGATCATAATGGAAATTTATGGATAGGTACATATAATGGTTTAAGTCGTTTTGATAAGAGTAATGAAAAATTTATCAGGTACTTGCCTGATCTTTCAAATCCCAATTCTTTAAAAAACGGTATTATCTGGGTTATATATGAAGATTCAAAAGGAATGATCTGGATAGGAACAGATGGCGGGGGAGTAAGTGAGTTGAATCCCAAAACGAATACCTTCAGGCATTATTTATTTGATTCATCAACAAATAACGGTTTACGGGT
>CAYNUV010000476.1:0-2852 GCA_964400245.1 uncultured Ignavibacteriaceae bacterium | reverse complement strand
CATTAAACCCAGTTCAATACATTTGGAAATTACATCTGCAACCGGGACACCCATTAAATTTGCAAGTTCACTTGCAGCAATAAATTCATTAACCTTAATCTTTTTTTCTTCAAGAGATTTAAGCTCCTGCTGTTTTTCCTGCTCGGCTTCTCTTTCCTTTCTTTTCTTTTTACGCTGAATAGCTCTTCCGGTCATCATTGACTCATCCATGCTGAGAAGAGTTTTTCTTATTGCTTCTTTAACTTCCTTTTCGTCTATCTCAAATTTTTTAACTCTCTTTTTCTTTTTAGCAACTACCGGATCCTCGGGAACAACCTCGCCAATTTTCTTCTTTGCTTTAGGTTTTTTTTTCTTCTTTACAGAAGTTTCTTTCTCTTTTCCCTCACTCTTTTCCTCTGTTTTTTTATCTCCCCCAAGATCCATCTTTCCAACAACTTTCAAACCTTTTCTTTTATCTGCTTCCAGATCTTTAGGAGCTCTAAAGTTTTTATCATCGTCTTTAGCAACTTCAGGTTGGATGATTTCATGCCGTTCTGTGGGATGAGCCATCTTTTCAGCAGCAGTTTGAATTACAACTTCTTCAACAGGAATTTTATCTTCTTCAATCTTAACGAATTGTTCTTTCTCTTCCTGTTCTGCTTTCTCTGTTCTTTTCTTATTGAATTCAGCTACTTTCTTTTTATGTTTTTCAGCTTTCTCAATATCTTTTTTAAAATGATCATTTATATCCTGAATCATATCATCAGAAACGATTGACATATGAGATTTAACATCGTGCCCTTTTTTCTGCAAAAACTCAAGGAGATTCTCCGCAGAAAGATTGTACTCAGTTGCCAGTTTATAAACTCTTAATTTCTTTTCTTTAGCTTCAGGCATAAATTGACCTGTTAATCTTCCTCTTCTTCAAATTGCGATTTGATTATTTCCAGTATTTCATTAATTTTTTCTTCACTTAAAGCTTCAATTTCTTTAAGTTTTTCAGGACCTGCAGTTAACACTTCTATAGCAGTATCATAACGATGATTAATCAGCAGCTCGTAAACTTCTTCGCCGAGCTCTTCTTTAAGATCTATAAGCTCAATATCTTCTTCATATTCTTCAAATGGTTTTTCTTCCCTTATAACTTCAATTTCATAACCTGTTAACTTCATTGCAAGACGAATATTAACACCATTTCTTCCAACAAGAAGAGAAACCTGGTCACTATCAGCATTAACAATGGCTTTTTTTAAATCTTCATGTATTTCAATCTTTTTAAGCTTTGCCGGAGCTAATGCTTTTTGAATAAATGTGTATGGGTCTTCCGAGTAATTAATAACATCTATGTTTTCATTGTTAAGCTCTCTTACTATTGCATGAATACGAACGCCTTTCATTCCAACGCAGGCACCAACTGCATCAATTCTTGAATCCTGGGATTCAACAGCTACTTTAGCTCTTTCGCCTGGTTCACGTGCAATAGATTTAATTTCAATTATGTTATCATAGATTTCCGGAATTTCTATTTCAAAAAGACGTCTAAGGAACATATTATCAGACCGGGAAACAATAATAACCGGACCACTGGTACCTTTTTTAACTTCCTTTACAATAGCTCTTACTGTTTCACCTTTTTTATATCGCTCATACGGTATTTGTTCATTGCGTGGAAGAATCAGTTCATTTTTATTATGGTTCACAAGAATATCATTTTTTCTTATCTGGTAAATATCGCCAACAACTATTTCACCAAGAAGCTCTTTGTATTCATTATAAATTACATCTTTTTCAATCTCACGAATTTTCTGGTTTAAACTTTGCTTTGCCAGGGTTATAAGTCTTCTTCCTAATGAAATCAGTTCCAACTTTTCAACAAAATCATCGCCAATATCAAGCTCATCGGCATTTCCTTTTTTATTCACTTCTTCAAGGCTAATCTGGGTGTTGGGATCTTCAACTTTATCAACAATCTGGCGTTCAAGGTATAATTCGATATCGCCTCTATCCATATTAACAACAACATCAAATTTAGCTTCCTCACCATATTTCTTTTTTATAAGTAAACCGAATACTTCTTCAAGAATTCCTCCGAGTACATCCTTATCAATACCTTTTTCCCTAACCATCTGGGCAAAAGATTCAACAATGTCAACGTTCATTTTATAAAATCTCCTATGAAAAACTTAATAAAACTTTTGCTGTTACAATATCTTTAAATTTAATTATTATTTCTTTATTATCATGCGTTAAAAATTTCAGTTCATCGCCGTAAACATCAATTAATTTTGCAATAACCTTTTTAGTTTCAGTTCCTTGTTTGTAATTCAAATCAATTTTTTTTGTAATGTGTTTGGGAAACTGCTCAATATATTTTAATGGTCTGTCAATTCCGGGAGATGAAACATCAAGCCTGTAGTTTTCATCAGGGCTACTAATACTTTGTAACCTGTTATTAATTTCTCGACTTACCTTGGAACAATCTTCAGCGTTAATATAGACTTTGCCATCAATAAAAACTTCAATAACTCTATTCTTTGCAAATCCTCTTAGAATAAAATCAATTAAAAAATATCCTGATTCCGCAACAACGTTTTCAGTTATTTCTTTAATATTTGTTTCTGTAATATTCATACAAACAAAAATCGCCCTCTATGGGGCGAAAAGAACTTGTCAAAACTACAAGGAAATTATTGAATATGCAAGGGACATAAATAAAAGACGGGCTTAAAACAAGTAAGTATTCTTAAATTACAAAACTAATGATTTACATTTATACAATTTATGATCAATTGTTTATCAAATATTTTCTTGCATCTCTTTGTATTTTTTGAAGAATTCCTGTAAGCCCCATATTCTTTCCCATCGATAAGTTT
>CAYNUV010000475.1:0-2854 GCA_964400245.1 uncultured Ignavibacteriaceae bacterium | reverse complement strand
CTGTAACACCCCAGTCGGAATTTGCAACTTCGGGAAATGTTTCTTTGAATTTATTCTGAAGATCTTCTTTTTTGCGGAGGCTTCTTACAGTGAATTGTTTCTCTTTGCGCTCTTCCTCCAATCTATAAACCTGCTGACGGAGAACTTCGGCTTCATCTTTTTTAGAGGATATCTCTCCTTCAATCAGGTTTTCTAAAGAATCACGGTAAGCAACAACGGTTTGCAATGAATCCCTCATCGAACGCATCTTTTCCATCTCTAACTCGGCAGCATGGATTTTTTCTTTATTCTGCCATAAACCGCCAAAGTAAGCTATAAATAAGAGAAGGATAACCGCAATAAAAATTACAACTGTTAACGGGTTTTTAAGCATTCCTTACCTCCAATAATTCACTTGTGGCATTTTTAAAACCAAGGGCATTAGCAATATTTATAACTAAGCTGCTGTCACCTTCAACAAAATCGTAATGAACCAGATGACCATTCGCAGCAGCGTTACGAAGTTTGATATATGTATTTCTGTTATCACGCTCTAATTCCATTATAAGATTTTTAACCATACTGCCGGCAGGAACATACATTTTATTTATCTCAAGAATATTATTTTCAAACAATTTGTTTCTTTCTTCCTGAGACATAGCAACAGTAGCCGCATCTAGATTTATTGAACTTTCTTTTAATATAGATTCGAACTTCACAGCATAGCCCTGTATTTTTTCAGCCTGATCAAGCGCATTAATAATCCGGCGCGCTTCTTTATAATCAGCCTTTGATGAGTTAATATAATCCTTGAGTTTTTTCCCCGTAAAGGAACCATTTACCATTCCATGAGTCATAATTTTATAAGCAATATTTGGTGAAAGAGCTTTATCGGGCTTTGTTATTAAATCATCATCGTCCATCAAACCAAGTTTTGAACTCAAATTTTTATAATTGGCTCTTCCGGTAATCTGCACATAACCTCTGCCGCGAAATAAGTATCCGTCACCTTTTTCCGCATTGCCAAGTCTTTTACCAATAGCTGTTCCTGCTTCATATTTATCGAAATAAACTTTTTGACCTCTTTCGCTAATAGGTTGATAAGTATCTGCGCATTCGTGCTTTACAGTTGCCAGCATATATGCTAACCAACGAATATCGGTGATTGTTTGATCTGTTTCTACAAAGTTCAATAAATTTTCCAAACCAGAAACCTGGGCTTGAGACAAATTTCCAAAGTTTGTTTTATAAGAATTAAAAAAAGACTGGTGATTAAATTTCATAACACCTCCATTAGGATAAATTATTTAATCTTAAAATGAGGAATTATTTTTTAAACTGATTTTTATTTCTTAAAAAAATTATAACCCCAACCACCTCTCAGATCAATATCAATTTTACCCCGCAGAATATCCACCCAACCGAGGCAGAAACTACATTAGAAAAAAATCAGTGTCAATAGTTTGTATAGATTTATTTTAATTCTAGTATTGCCCCACAAACATTAAGTGATCTTTTCTAAAGTTTAAAGCCAGCTCTATAGTAATTCAAAAATCAGTTATAACTTTTTGAAAAAGATTTTAATAATGTTGTCTTCATCTTGTGTAAGAGGGGTTTCAGTATCAACAACAATAACTTCTTCCGGAAGATCACGGTCAATATTCCAGTGAAACAGGTTTCCTTTCTCTTCTTCCAAAATAAAATAAGTAAATTGTATTACATTCCTGTAGAGTTCTTCTTCAGGCGCAAATATTCCCATCCAGGTTCCGGTATTATAATAAAAAGCATTACCTGCTAACCTGTTTATATCGGCATAATGGGTATGACCAAAAACTACAAACTTTACTTTAAGAGAATTTGCAATTATCCCTGCACTTTCTCTTATCATTATTCTTATCTCATCCGATTCGGAAACTTCTTTTTTTGATTTTCTTTTTCTCAGCCATGTACGAAGGCTGATTAATAAAATTGCTAGTAATAATGCGATTAGTATCTCAGGGATTTTCAACAAAAAGAGAATATTTAAAATTGTATCCAGAGTTTCATTTCTGATTTCACCAAAAAGATTTCTTAACCAACTTGTAAGATCCGGCAAAAGAAACAGAGAGTAAAAAGGCAGAACCCAAAGCAGCCCTTTTAGAGGAGATTTAAGCATATTCCAAAGAAATTTGAGTTTACCCGATGATAAAATTGGTTCAGCCTTAATTCCATCTATTTTAAAAAGATTAAACTCGAACCATTTTCTTTTATCATTATCAGAATAAAATTTTGCAGCTTCAAGTTTTATTAATTCCTTATTTTTTTCATCTTCGGCACTTGTTTTATTTTTCTTCCCGGCTTTATTAAATGCTTTTATCAGGTACCGGAATGCGGTTCCAATTGAAGTGATAAAAATATAAGGATAGTTTTTCCAGAACTCGCCGAGATATTTTGAAAGCGGTCTTATATTGTCTGAAAGAGGATTTACAGATTCCATCTTGTTGGAAAAATATCTTATTAGAAAGCTTGAGAGATCTAATTCAATTTGTTTACCTGCATCTTCATATTCAAACGGGAGGTATGGATAAAGAAAATTTCTGAAGGAAGTTGTATACTCATATTGATTCCCATGCTCTACGTAAAGCTTACCAGGTATATAAAAGAACCAGGGAAGAAATTCCAAATTAGACCGGATCATTTTTTTATTTTCTTCTTCAGCCAGCTGTTCTAAGTTCGAAATAATTTGTTCCTGAACCTTTGGCCAGAACAACTGAATATCATGATTACCTTTCAGAATTTTAATATAATTTCCTTTAGAGATAAACGAAATCAGTGCTTTAAAAAATTCAGGGTGACCTTCAAAAATTTTATCAACCTGGAAAACAGAGGCATTTTC
>CAYNUV010000474.1:0-2874 GCA_964400245.1 uncultured Ignavibacteriaceae bacterium | reverse complement strand
AGATAATGATATGATTGTTCTTTATACAGATGGAATTACCGAATCAAAAAACAGTGAGATGGAAGATTTTGGTGAAACTAAATTTGAAAAAATATTACTTGAAAACTCCGGGAAAAGTGCCGATGAAATTTCTAATGAAGTAATAAAGGAAATAACACAATTCAGCAAACATAATACTCAACATGACGATATTACTTTAGTTATATTAAAATGGAAACAAAAATTAAAAATTGTCAGTCTCGGTGAGGAGCCGGGCCTTGACGGAACGGAGAAAATGAATGGCAGAATTCAGCACCGCAGTTAAAGACCAGGGTAGTGTAAGTGTTGTCTATTTAAGCGGATATCTCGATGCTCATACTGCATCGATGCTCGAGAATAATTTTTCTGATCTTATATCAAAAGATAAGTTCAAAATTGTTGTAAACTTTAAAGATTTGGTATATATCAGCAGTGCAGGCCTTGGAGTTTTTATGGCATTCATTGAAAAAATACGGGAGAATAGCGGCGATATAAAACTTACTACAATGAGCGACAAAGTTTTTAACATTTTTGATCTTTTGGGGTTTCCTTTATTATATGAAATATACAATTCGGAAGATGAAGCAATAAAAAAATTCGAAGAGACTGGTAAAGTTGAAAAATAAAAATAAATCAAATGAAAAAGAGCTTAGGGTAAAAAGCAGGACTGAGAACCTCTCACATATAAGAGCGTTCATCCAGGAATTTGCTTCTTCTGCCGGCTTTAAGCAAAATGAAATTGACAATATGATGCTTGCCTGCGATGAAGCTTGTACAAACATTATCAAACATGCTTATAAGTCTTATCCTGATGGGGAAATTGTAATTAAACTAAAATGCGAAAATAAAAAACTGGTTATAACTATAATTGATTACGGGAAAGCATTTCAACCTGAATCTATTCCTGAACCTGATATACAGGAATATTACAAGCAGCACAGAGTTGGTGGTTTAGGAATGTACCTGATGAAAACATTAATGGATGATGTTAAGTATGTATCAATCCCCGGAAAATATAATCAGGTCTTGCTCTCAAAAAGTTTAACTTCTCAATAAAAATGGATACCTCTGAAAGCTTCAAAATTAAGAGGAACCTTACTGCACTTGTAGAATTCAGCCGTGTTATTAATGCAAGCCTTGATCTCAATTTTATTCTTAATAATGTTCTTTTTACATGTATGGGAAAATTTCTGGCAACAAGAGGATTAGTAGCAATAAAAGATAATGGTTCATTCCAGCTTAAATCTTCAAAAGGAATTCCGGGAGATTTACTTAATAAATTTCCAAAGCTTATTCCGAAAGAAGATCTTCTTGATGATGATTTACTCAATTCATTTATGAAGGAAAGCAAATTATCAGCTTTTCAAAAAATAAAATCATCAGAGGAATGCCTTGGATTTGTTTGTCTTGGCGAAAAACTAAACCAATCTGCATATTCAGAAGATGACCAAGAATTTTTAGGAACTATTTTAAATATTTCAGCAACGGCTATCCAGAATTCCAGCGTCCTGGATGAATTGAAAAAAGTAAACCGTGTACTTGATTCGCGGATACAAAGACTTAATGCATTATTTGAATTAAGTAAGGAATTCGGATTAGTAAATGAGAGTACTAAAGTTGCGCGGTTACTCGTTTATTCTGTAATTGGTCAATTTCTCGTTTATAAATTTGCTGTTATAACTTTTGAAGAAGGCGAATTAAAAATTCTCGAATCAAAAATTCCTAATGAAGACCTTGAAAAAGTAATGTCAGAGTATGATTTAACAGAAATCAGTAATTCATTGAGTAAGGATGAAATCCAAAAAAAATTTCCGGAGATTGATAAATTAAAAATTGATCTTATAATTCCCATGCAGATCCAGGGTAAGACTAAAGGTTTAATTCTATTGGGTAAAAGGATTAATAATCAGAATTACACAAAAGATGATGTTGAATTTATTTCATCCGTTGCAAGCCTCGCAATAATTTCGCTTGAGAATCATAGACTTTTCCTTGAGGAACTTGAAAAACAAAAAATGGAAGAAGAACTTGAAATTGCAAGAGACATTCAGAAAAATCTTCTCCCGCAAACAATTCCATCTTTCACTCATTTTGATTTAGCAGCAGCAAATTTATCCTCGAAGCAGGTGGGGGGAGATTATTATGATATGATTACCCTGGATGATAAAAGTTTTTGCGTTTCTATTGCAGATGTAGTTGGCAAAGGAGTTCCCGCTGCTCTGTTAATGGCAAACCTTCAGGCATTCTTAAAAGTAATATGTAAACAGGGTATGAAACTTAATGAAGCAACTGCATTAATAAACGATCTTGTCTCTGAAAATATAACAGATGGAAAGTTTATTACTTTCTTCTGGGCTGTACTTAATAATATTGATGAGACAATAGAATATGTAAATGCAGGTCATAACCCACCTTTGCTTATAAGGAATGGTGAGATTCGTAAACTTGAAAAAGGAGGAATGATTTTGGGAGTTATGAAAACTCTTCATCCATATTGTTCCGAATTAATTAAGTTAAAGAAAGACGATGTTGTTGTTTTATTTACAGATGGTATTTCCGAAGCTAAGAATATTAATGATGAGGAATTTTCTGATGAAAGACTTGAAAAGCTTGTTTTGGGATTATCTCATAATTCTGCCAAAGAAATTTTAGCATCAATCCGGAAAGAAGTTCAAAATTTTACTTTTGGCGCTGTTCAGTCCGATGATATTACCCTTATGGTGATTAAGGTAAAATAGATCGTCCATAAACCGTTTAAAGGTTATTCTTTTTTTTATCAGTAACCCGCGACTTAAGTCCTGGGTTAATAAGAAACAATATTCTTAAGCAATGATTTTATATTTTGAATAATCATTT
>CAYNUV010000473.1:0-2879 GCA_964400245.1 uncultured Ignavibacteriaceae bacterium | reverse complement strand
TTTTGAAAGAAATTCAAAAAAGAAGAACATTTGCAATAATAAGTCACCCGGATGCCGGTAAAACAACTTTAACAGAAAAGCTTCTCTTATTCGGAGGGGCAATCCAGGTTGCAGGTGCAGTTAAATCAAACAAGATAAGAAAAACTGCAGTTTCGGATTTCCTCGAAATTGAAAAACAGAGAGGAATTTCTGTAACGACTTCTGTTATGAATTTTAATTACAGTGGCGTAAAGATAAATCTACTTGATACACCGGGACATAAAGATTTTGCAGAGGACACATACCGTACTTTAACCGCAGTTGATTCTGTAATTTTAGTTATTGACTGTGTTAAAGGTGTTGAAGAGCAAACTGAAAAACTTATGAATGTCTGCAGGATGCGGAATACTCCTGTAATTATTTTTATAAACAAACTCGACAGGGAAGGTAGAAATCCGATTGAGCTTCTTGATGAGATAGAAGAAAAACTAAATATAAAAGTCAGGCCATTAAGCTGGCCTATGGGTATCGGGATAAACTTTAGGGGTGTTTATAATATTTATGAAAACACATTTAACTTCTTTAAAGCTAACAAACAAAAGATAGAAAAGGATGTTGAGAAATTCACAAGCACCAATGATCCCGGGCTGCAGGTATTATTTGGAGATGAGGCAAGAAAATTAGCCGATGAGATTGATCTTGTGAATGGAATCTATGAAAAATTTTATAATGAAGATTACCTTGAAGGAAAGTTGGCTCCTGTTTTCTTTGGAAGCGCACTAAATAATTTTGGTGTAAAGGAACTTCTTGATACATTTATAAAGATAGCTCCAGGTCCTCAAAACAGGGAAACTACAAAAGGAATATCTAAAGCTTCAGATAGGAAATTCTCTGGTTTTGTTTTTAAGATTCACGCAAATATAGATCCTCGGCATAGAGACAGGATTGCTTTCCTGAGAGTCTGTTCAGGAAAGTTTGAAAGAAATAAGTTTTATTATCACGTAAGATTAAATCGTGAAATAAAATTTGCAAACCCGGCAACTTTTATGGCTCAGGATAAAAGCTTAATTGAGGAAGCTTATCCCGGAGACGTTATTGGTTTATATGATTCGGGTAATTTTAAGATTGGAGATACTCTAACAGAAGGTGAGCAATTCATGTATAAGGGGATTCCAACTTTCTCACCGGAAATATTCAGAGAGCTATGGTTAACTGATCCATTTAAATCCAAGCAGATGGATAAGGGAATTCTGCAATTGACTGATGAAGGGCTTGCACAGGTTTTCATACAGTACAAAGGAAACCGGAAAGTTGTAGGTACAGTTGGCGAGCTTCAGTTTGAAGTTATACAATACCGTTTGTTAAATGAATATGGTGCTGCATGCCAGTTCAGGCATTTAAATTATTATAAAGCCTGCTGGGTAATTTTTAATGATGAAAAAGATATAGATGAATTAATGCGAATCCGTTCTCACAATCTCTTTAATGATAAGCATAGGAACCTGGTATTTATGGCTGAATCTCCTTACCAGCTAAATGCAGCAAAAGAAAATAATCCCAAAGCAAAATTTCTCTTTAACATAGAGCACAATACAGAAACTGTTGAGTTGGATAAGGTAGCTTAAAAAGCCTTGATCATATGAATTTTATTAAGAACCCCTGATATTTCATTCCCACGAAAGTGGGAATCTATTTTTTAAAGGCTGGATTCCCGTTTTCACGGGAATGACAAAACAATTAATACTTTCAGACTAATCTTCCAGTATTTCTTTTACACGTCCGACTTCACCTGTTTCAATCCGGACTTTTATTCCGTGGGGATGTTGAGGGGATTTTGTAAGAATATCTTTTACATATCCTTCCGTAAGTTCACCTGTTCTTTGATCTTCTTTTAAAACAATTTTAACATGGTCGCCGGGTTTTATATCCTGGCGTTTTGTGCCATTCATCTAATTAATTTTTTCCCCTGATGCTTTGAGATTTTCTTCTCCAACTCTTTTTTTTATCCCTTGAGAACCCGAACGAACCTGATCTTCTTCCGGTTCCTGATTTTTTACTAAACATTTTAGTACCACTGCCTTCAGTTCTTTCGATGCCGCCATCAATTGATTTGAATGGATGATCTTCAATAATGGGAATTGGTATTTTTATCAACCTGTTAATATCCCTAAGATAACTTCTCTCCTCGGCATCACAAAAAGAAAGTGCAATACCGCTTAAACCAGCTCTTCCTGTCCGCCCGATACGGTGAATATATATTTCAGAATAATCAGGGATATCAAAATTAAATACGTGGGATAATTTATCAATATCAATTCCACGTGCAGCAATGTCCGTTGCAACAAGAACTCTTGTACGCTGAGATTTAAAATTATTCAGTGCCCGTTGTCTTGCACCCTGGGATTTGTTCCCGTGTATAACATCAGAATTGATCTTAGCATCATTTAAATACCGGGAAACTATATCTGCACTATGTTTTGTACGCGTAAACACCAGAGCAGAAGAAACATTCTCATTTTGCAAAATATGAATAAGCAATTTCTTTTTATCTGATCTTGAAACAAAATAGACTGCCTGTTTAATTGCTTCAACTGTTTTTGTCTGAGGAGCGATTTCAATTTTTACAGGATTAGTTAATATTGTATGAGCGAGCTTTACAATTTCCGACGGCATTGTTGCTGAGAAAAAGAGAGTTTGTCTTTTGACAGGAAGTTTTCCAATAATCTTTTTTATATCATTTATAAAACCTAAATCCAGCATCCTGTCTGCCTCATCCAAAACAAGCACTTTTATATGAGAAAGATTAATATAATTCTGATTTACAAGATCAAGAAGCCGTCCCGGTGTAGCAATAAGAATATCCACACCCTGTCTTAATTTATCTGTCTGAGCATACTGCG
>CAYNUV010000472.1:0-2881 GCA_964400245.1 uncultured Ignavibacteriaceae bacterium | reverse complement strand
TCGTTTTAGAACTTCAAGTTTTTCTTCATCGATAGAATTAAATGTTGAAATTCCAATTGAGCTAGTTCCGATTGAATAAAAGTAGTAGTACAGTGCAGAAATATTATTTATCCTCGGATCATCTTTTTCTCCTCTGCTTTTCCTGAACTCTTTCCAGCTTTCTAAATCTTCACCTTTAAAAACTGTTTCTGAAAAAGCATCATTAGCACTTCTGATCTGCTTTATTTGTTTTTCAATTACAGGATGGATGTTGTAAAATAAAGGCGTGATACTTTTTCCGATTTCATCTGAATAATCATAATTCAGGAAAGTTTTTTTGTTGTCGTCATGAATGTTGATCATCGTATTCCTGAGCTCACTGAAGCCTAATGTGTGAAATTCCTTAAACAATGTTTCGCAAATGTTCAACAGGTCGTCAGGTTTTGTCATACCCATTGCTTGCGCTCTTACACGTTCGAGAGATCCTTCAATTTCTAATTCCCGGTTCTTCGCTTCCAGGTCGGCTGTTTTTTCATCCACCAGTTTTTGCAGTTCTTCATTTTTGCGTTTCCATTCGTTTATATGCCAGGTATCAGTTTCGCCCAGTGTATTATCGGGCTTAGAAGCATGTACATGAACGGCAAGCCATTTACCGTTGATGAATTCCATTACCGTAGTAAGCCGCATAAAGATTTCATGGATGCTGCCATCTACCAACATGCTTAATACAAATTCACCTACAATAATGGCTGCATCTTCGCTCACTGTTATTTTGCGGAATACCGGCGTTTCTTCAAATTTTATATCGAGGCCAACGGCTTGTTCCCTTTGCCTGATTAGAAGATCACGGTAATCAGAAGATGAAAACAATTTTTCATCTATAGCAGTACCATAGCCCATGAAATTTTCAGCCACAAACGCAGTGGTCAATTCTATTGGCAAATCGTCAATACTGAGCTTAATGAATTGTTCGTATGTTTCGTTTAATAATTTTTCTTTTCCAGTTGTCATGTTCGATATTTTTTATAGAGGCAATTGAATCCGTCATCCATGCTTTGCTCTAAAGCAATTTTAATTTCTCCCGGTGATTTTCCTTTTATTGATTTTGCTTTCATAATCCTTATTCTTTTTTTATTTAATGCAAAATATAAGATTTTTATAAAAAGATGTTTTTATCTTTTAAATCTCGGTAGTGTCTCAGTTTCAATTTTGTGATTCTATGGGTAACCATTCAAGTTCGCCCTTTATATTTTTTCGTGAACTAAATCTTTGGGAAACAGTTTCTTCCCAAAAAAGGAATTTAGGTCTGTATCGTATGATAATGTCAATATTACCATATACAAAATAATTGGAACTATCAGTAGGATTTCCTTGTTCTTGCATTCGAAATGCATTAATAAGGGCATGGGTTTTACGTCCAGCTGGCAAAGATTTAATATTATTTGGTACCCAATCAACAGAGCCAGTGAATGTTATATATTCTACATCTGGGTCAGAATAAGTTCATTCTATTTAAATTAAAGCTATAATTAATATCGTAAATAGGTAAAAGACTTTGATTTTCAATAACAAATGGAGTTTGGAACACTTGCTTAGGGTCTATTATATCAACTGTATAAATATTTATTTTGGATTGAAATGAATAATAAAGTGAAAGTGCTGAAAAGAAAACAAAAATGTAACCGAGAATTTTACGAACCAATTTCCTTATGGACAAAGATTCGGGTTTATTCCGTTGCATTTCTGATAGCCCTTGAGTTGGCGACTTTATTTTTTTGGTGTATCTATGCTTTGATGGAGACATTTTATTTTATGATACTTAACCGGATAAGAATGTTTATTTATGTTTATGATTATGAAAAAACCCAAGCGTCCAAAAGATACAAATCAACTTGCTAAAAAAATAGTTGAGCTTGCAACAGGTGAAATTCAAGAAACAAATCAGGACTCTATCAAAATCCCAGAATACCGCTTTTGATTATTTCTTTGCCCCCATTCCTCCGATAATCAACCAACCTTTGTCTGTCTTCTTCCAGGTATGTGTTATTTTACCCGGTATTTTTTCTAATTCATTTTTATCATTTGTCCATATTGAAGTTACATCGTACAACACAATTACAATATCACCAAACACATTTTCTACTTTACGGGTGAGTTCATAATTGAATTTCCGGCTTTTGTCTTTATACATATCCGTAATCCAATCGGTTATGTTCTCTTTGCCTGTAATGTTATTGTTAGTAGGATAACCTATAAAATTATCATCCCATAAAGTAAGATAAGATTTAAGGTCATTGTCCTTCACATATTTCCAGTAATTCTCTTTGAGTTGCCAAACTTCATCTTTAATCTGCTGAACAGACGGCGTAGCTGTATAGGAATTATTTATTTCAATCCAGTAACCATCTGGGTCCCTAAAATAAATCTGCTTCACGCCATCTGCCCTTTTATTGACAGTGTTAGGCGTACCAAGCCAGTCACCATAAGGCACTTTCAAATCTTCCAGCCGACTGATAAACTCATCAAAGTTTTTTGTAGTTAAAGCAAGATGAACCGCCCTGTTAATATGGACGTTTTCTTTCACTATAGAAATAAGATGCAGTTCTTTATCCTCGCCCAAAGAAAGCCAGCGTATGCCTTCAATGGAAGAGCGGTTTTCGATTTCTTTTAATTGCAAAACGTTTTTATAAAATGCAACAGAAGCATCCAGATCCTTTACAGACAGCGCCATATGGTTGAAAGTGAAATTGAATGTTGTGCTATCTTGTGCTTGCAAAAGATTAGCAAATGCAAAGATTATTATGAAAAGGACGACCTTTTTCAACGGCAAAGCAGTTTTAATCTCTTCTGGCGATTTTCCTTTAATTGAATTTGCTTGCATTTTAAACCTCTATTCTTAGTT
>CAYNUV010000471.1:0-2887 GCA_964400245.1 uncultured Ignavibacteriaceae bacterium | reverse complement strand
CCATTAAACGATCCTTTTGTTCCAAAGTTTGAAAGACTCGCACCTAATGTTAATCCGCCATCAACAACCTGGTATTGAACTCCGAAATTCATTCCGAAAGAACTCATAGAGCTATGCCAGATAGTTTCATTAATGTAATTGAATTGAACACCAACTGAAACTCTGTCAGTCAGCATTAAACCATAACCTAATCCAAGAGCAATATTTTTTACGGTGTATCTTTCACCAGTACCCAATGGCTGCTCAACAGTTCTTACATCTATTTCACCGGAATTAAGTAATGTGCTTACCAGGGCAAAAGTACCAACACCTTCAATATTAATTCCCGCAGCCATATAATTATAAGTTATATCGGCTAACCACCTGTTAAATGTAAATTGAATATCGCTTCCATTAAGTCTTCCAAGGCTTGCCGGGTTATAAAATATATTTGAAATTTCACCTTCAAGAGAAACACCTGCATTACCAAGTGCAGCAATTCTTGAACTTGGTTCGATTTTAAGAAACTGCCCTATGGTTGTTCCCGTTTTACTTTGTGGGTAAGTTTCAGAAATAATAAGAGTAACCGATACAATTAAATAAACAGCTATATTAAAAATTTTTCTCATTATACCCTCCACTATTTAACAATTGCAAATTTTCCGATATAAGTACCGCTTTCTTTCCCATCTACATGATAAAGATATAAGCCGGGAGCTATTTCAAGCTGGTCACTATTCCGCAGATCCCAGGAAAGAATTCCTTTATTAATATCTCCGTTATGCTGAAGAGTCTGAACAAGCTCACCATTAAGAGTATATATTCTTACAGTACAATTTGCAGGCAGATTCCTGAATTCAATTTTCCTTTCACCTCTTCCGGAAACAGCAAATCTCTGTGGTTCAAAACTTGCCGCTCCTACATAAGGATTTGGTACAACATAAGGTGATTCTGAAAATTCCTGTTTAGCCAGATTAGGATCTACAAATTGAGATTTAGTCATAAATGTAAATTTGTCTTCCTTCGAAAATGGTACGAACAGTCTCAACTGGTAAACGTCGCCTGAAGTTGGTGGAATTACATTAGCCCCATTTAGTCCTGTCGTATCAACTTCAAGACGCCACGTTGCTCTTAACTGATCTGGCTGACTAAAAGGAGCTGTGAGTACTTCTATGTAGTCATTATGATTGACAGGAACGCCGAGATCGGACGTACTCCTATATCTGAATTTGATCTTAACATCTCCCTCATTGGTTTTAGCTATAACAGTAAATTTAACAGCTTTGGAAGGTGCTCCAATTCCTGCAATAGAAGTATCAAGAACAGTATCACTGAAAATGATATCAATATTTTCAGGGAAACCGGGTCTTTGCATTCCAATGTGTAAGCTTGGCGCATACCTGATTTTATATGGTGCATTTGTTCCACTGTTTTTATTAAGGTAAGTATTAAGAGAATCTATCTGGGTGGTTTCAATTGTATTGATAATTGGAAGCACACCAGAACCCGCAAGCCCGGTGCCTTCACCATTGAGATCCAATCCATCAGTAAAAAGAGTATCTCCGGAAGTAATGTCAATCAGCATATAAGATTGCGCACGAACACTATCATTAGGATTTACAAATACTATCTGCATAAGATGATCTTCGGGAACAAGTTCAGAATTAAGAACCTGAAGCTTAATTGATCCTGTTCCAATTCCCGGATCATGAACAAGATTAAAAACATCTGCACTTGAATAGCCGACAACCGGTGGATTTGGATATACCTCAACAACATTTGGGGGAAGAATTGTTCCACCTCTTAATGTCTGGCTTACTGTTATTGCATTCTCGGAAGGATAAATATCAACTGAATCAACACCTCTGTCAAAAGCAGTAAGAGCATAAAAATATCTCTGCCCATTCGTCACTGTTGAATCGGTAAAGGAATGTGTTATACCTGTATCTTCTCCAAGAAAATAAGCAACTCCTTCAACAGTTGTTTGTGAAAAACCATAAATATTATTAATCAAATCAAACTGTGCAATTGGTTTCCCATTTCCGATCGGCCTTGTTCCCGTTGCCGTATAAATAACCTGGGGATCAAGAAATGTTGGATCAGTGCTTCGATAAATTCTGTATCCTTCAAAATCATTATTGTTTGTTATAGGATCGAAAGCACGTTCAGAAGAATTATTCCATGTTAAAGTAACAAAACCATCCCCGGCATATGCTTGCAAAGTGGGAATAGGAGGTGGAACAGCAAACTGATAATTAGCCTTATAAATTTGTTGTACAATCTGTGTTGTAACTCTTAGTTCTCTGAGATTCTGTCCGAATCCCATTGCAAGAGAAAAACGCTCAGTTTTGCCAATATCAAGTACGAAAGGACCAGATGCGAATAGAAATCCGATATTATAGTTAAGAGCAAGAGGCGCATCAAAAGCACTATCAGGATTTGTAAAAATATTAAATAATCTTTTGGGCCATTGTTTTCCATCATCAAAGAATACAATCTGATCTGTTTCAGTAGAAGGATTGCCAGCTCCAGCACGAATCCTGTTCATTTTAAAGCCAGTCAATCCAATTTGATCAGACTCATCTATATCTGTCTTATCAAAATTTGTTTCGCCGTTTGTAGGTATACCGTCTTTTTCGCCAGTATCATTTGTTTCAAAAACTCCATCAGCACCAGTATCATTAAATTCTTCAACCCAATCCATGTCCTCATCACCTGTCCACCATACTCCAACAACATAAGCAGGTCTCTGAGTAATAGGACCATGAAATTCTTCAAACTTAGTAACATCATAATTTGTATTAACGTAATTCATAATTGCTTCCTGCCCAATTATTTCCTCACCGGAACCACCATCTCGTTTTTCATCAACTATCCCATCTTCATCGTTATCTAAAGCATCTACCGG
>CAYNUV010000470.1:0-2899 GCA_964400245.1 uncultured Ignavibacteriaceae bacterium | reverse complement strand
ATATAAAATATAAAGGAGTAACATGGCTTACACAATAACAAAACTGTGTTTAGATTGTAAAGATATTGCTTGTACACAGGTTTGTCCTGTTGATTGTATTTATGAATACACAGGTGATGATCCTACAATTCCTAAAAACATGTTGCTAATTGATCCTGATGAGTGCATAGATTGCAATGCTTGTGTACCTGAGTGTCCGTGGGAAGCAATTTTTGAAAATGATTTAGTCCCGGATGTTTTTAAAGAAGATATTGAACTGAACGCAAGAATTGTCGGGCAGCCAAGATTTGTTCCCACCAGGCCGGATGAACCAATGCCTACACCTGAAAAGGTTGCTGCAAATAAAAAGAAATGGGGTTATGAATAAGTAATTCTTTATGTGTTAGTAACTGTCAATTCCTGTATTGTTTTTAACAAGATAAACTCAAATTAATTTAAGTTTCCCTGTAGGGAGATTTTTTAGACGGACTCTCCCCAAATTGTAACAACTATTTTTCTGCTGCCGCCGTTGTTCCGGTGTTCGCATAGATAGATTCCCTGCCATGTACCAAGATTCAAATCACCATCTGTAATTGGGATTGTTAAACTACTTCCAAGTATAGATGCCTTAATATGTGCGGGCATATCATCCGCACCTTCAGAATTATGATCATAATATGGCATATTCTCAGGAACCATTTTGTTAAAATGTTTTTCCATATCTGAACGAACATCAGGAGAAACGTTTTCATTTATTGTAAGGGATGCTGAGGTATGTTTAATTAATATGTGGAGAATCCCAACCTTGATTTTCTTGATTTCGGGGAATTGAGAAGTGATTTCATTTGTTATTATATGAAAACCTCTTTTTCTGTGTGCGATCTTTATTTCTCTCTGGCAGATGTTCATATTATATAAGTGAAGCCATGAATTTCACGAATGTTCACTAATAGCAAATTAGTGGTATTTTACCTTACTCCAAGCTCAACTTCGAGTTTTATTTCTTCATCATTTCTTTTCACAATCACTTCAACAACATCTCCTGGAACATGTTCCTGTAAAGCATAAACATAATCATAAATGTTAGTAATTTTTTTCCCGCCAAAGCTTATCATTATATCTCCGGCTTGTATACCGCCTTTTTGTGCCGGGCTTCCTTCATTAACTCCCGATATTTTAAAACCTTCAACATTAGCTGCATAATCCGGAATTGTTCCCACATAAACTTTCCAGCCACCGGTTGTTCCGGTTTCTTTCCTTGGTACATTTACATATTCAGGTTTTTGTTCTGTAGTATTAATTTTATAAGTAATATCATAAATATAGTTGAGTACCTTCTCTTCACCTTTAAAATTTATTTTATCTACATCATCACTTGGCCTGTGGTAGTCAGGATGAGTTCCGGTAAAAAAGAAAAGAACTGGAATTGTTTTCCCATAAAAAGATGAATGATCACTCGGCCCATATCCTTCATCATGAAAAGCTAAAGTAAGACTATCAGTGTTTGAAGAGTTCAGCAAATCTTTCCATCCTGTAGATGTTCCTGTTCCATAAATAATCAATTCATTTTTTTCATTTAGCCGCCCGATCATATCCATATTAATCATTGTACTCATTTGCGAAACGGGTACAGGTGTGTTATTAACAAAATATGCGGAACCTAATAAACCAAGCTCCTCACCAGAAAAAGTTATAAACAAGATGCTTCTCTTAAGCTTATTTTTTTCACTAGTAAATTTTTCAGCAAGCTCTAAAACTCCTGTTGTTCCCGATGCGTTATCATCAGCCCCATTATGGATTTGCGGTTCATCGCCGCGATATAAAGAACCTGCTTCTCCCATTCCAAGATGATCGAAATGGGCACCCACAACTATATATTCATTCTTTAATTGCGGATCATTGCCTTCAATATATCCGGCAACATTCCAACTTTCTTTTATAACTTCTTTAACACCGGTATTAATTTTCACTTTAACTTTTTTAAATAAAAAAGAAGCCGGCTTTTTCGAATCACTGATTTTTTTCTGGTATTCTTCCAGATTTAGATTTTGCGATTTAAAAAGCTGATCGGCAAAACTTCTTTTAAGATGAACAGCAGCTATTTCTGTTACAGCACTTCCTCCATCATATTTAAGATCTATTAATTTATCTTCATCATTCTTTGGAAAATATCCATTAACAAAAATTATCGCACGAGCACCTTTTTCTCTTGCAATTGTTGTCTTCTGCCTGAATGAAGAATAGTCATCAAATTTAGAATGAGGATTATCATACTCAGGATTGTGTCTTAATGCCAAAACTATTTTATCTTTTACATCTATACTTTCATAATCATCATAATCTAAAGAAGGAACTGATAATCCATACCCAACAAAAACAAGTTCAGATTCAGCATCAATATTATCAGAGAATGGGGCAGGAGTATAATTTCCAGGAACATTAAGTTCAATATTCTCTCCATCAATTTCTAATTCGAGTGAATTGGCACTTGTTAATTCAATCCCTGAAATGAATGTGAATGTTTGTTTATAATCATCATTAAAAAATGGAATGAGTCGGTAACTTTTAAATTCTTCTTCGATATACTCAGCTGCTTCCATCAATTCAGGTGAACCAGAAAATCTTCCTTTTAGCTCATCAGAAGCGAGGTAGTTAATGTGATGCTGAATTTCTTCCGATGTAATCTCAGGATTATTTTCATTCTCACTCTGGCAAATGCCATTGAAGAATAACGCGGGGAAAAAAAAGAGAGATATTATTTTTTTCATATTCAGAATTCCATTTTGATTATTTTGATCTTCAGATAAGTGCAAGTTCAAAAGCAAGTCTTGATATTGATCTTGAACTTTTATTCAACCCAATCTGTAATAAAAATATTTGTATCGCCTACTTTTTTGTTAAACCTGTTTGAAGCAAAGAC